>JAOZLT010000066.1:0-3388 GCA_029934675.1 Candidatus Altimarinota bacterium
GATGTATATAAATTTAGAATTTAGAATTTAGAATAACCAATTTCCAAAAGATTTCGAATGACGAATTTCTAATCTTCTAATTTTGTAATAATGAACGAGCGCAAGCGAGAGAATGTTTGTAATTTTCTAATAGCGAAGCGTTTCTAATTTTTTAATATGTTTATTCCTTATTACAATTCATAATTCATAACTCATAATTCATAACTCATAATTAATACAGCAGTTGGTTTTTACTTTCCGAATTTCATAAATAATTGTATGCTCTGAGCGTTGTAATAATGAAATTATGAGTCTAAAAATCGGCATTGTAGGCCTTCCAAACGTGGGTAAATCAACTCTTTTTAATGCATTAACTCGCTCTAAGGGTGCCCAGGCTGCAAATTACCCATTTTGCACTATCGATCCAAATGTTGGTGTGGTAGAAGTTCCTGATCCAAGATTAGATGTTCTGGTGAATCTTGTAAAACCGGAAAAAACCATACCCGCTATTGTGGAATTTGTGGATATTGCGGGGCTTGTAAAAGGTGCTAGTGAAGGAGAGGGGCTGGGTAATAAATTTCTACACAATATCCGTGAATGTCATGCGATTGCGCAGGTTATTCGTTTTTTTGAGGATTCAGATATTACCCACGTACATGGTGGTATAAATCCGAAGTTAGATATGGATGTGATTCATCTGGAGCTGATTTTATCGGATTTAGATACTGTAAGCCGACGTCTGAAAGAAGCAGAAACAAAATCTAAATCAGGGGATAAAGAGTTTATTTTTCAGGCCGGTGTTCTCAAAAAAATAAAAGAGGCATTAGAAGCCGAGAAACTAGTTATAGACATGGAATTAGATGAAAAGGAGGAAGAATCAATTAAAGATTTGCATTTGCTCACCAATAAGCCATTTATTTATATCGCAAATCTAAAAGAAGAGGAGCTGGCAAAATTTGATGTAGAAAAAGTAAAAAAGGATCTCAATTTAGACTCTCATAAACAAATTTTACCGATTTCCGCCAAAGTGGAAGAGGATTTGGTCGGATTTACAGTCGAAGAGGCAGATGAATATTTAAAAGAACTAGGTCTTAAAGAATCGGGTCTAAACGCATTTATCAGATCCGCTTATAGTTTATTGGGATTACAAACATATTTTACAGCTGGCCCCAAAGAAGCTCGTGCTTGGACAATAAAAAAAGGTTTTAGAGCCCCTCAGGCAGCAGGTGTTATACATACCGATTTTGAAAAGGGGTTTATAAAAGCTGAGACTATAAGTTACAATGACTATGTGTCTTGTGGAGGAGAAAATCAGGCAAAAGAGGCTGGAAAGATGCGTATGGAAGGCAAGGAATATGTGGTGCAAGATGGAGATGTGATTTATTTTAAATTTGCTAATTAAGACTATTGCAGCAAATGCTTAATGTAGAATTACCAATTTCCAAAAGATGACCAAATTTGGAATGTATAATGTGTTAACGGTTATATGTCTCATTGGAAATTAAATAATTCGAAATCATTTGGATCTGCCTGAGGCGGACTGAATTTGACATTTAAATATACAAAAATGATGGATAAAAAATCAGCCAAAATTGCCTATTTCTCAATGGAAATTGCCATTAAATCCGATGTTCCTAATTATGCAGGAGGACTCGGAGTTTTAGCTGCGGATATAGTTAAATCTGCTGCGGATTTAGGCGTGCCGGCAATCGGAGTAACTCTAATGTATCACGCTAGTGAAGATCCAAAATTAGCCTACAAACCAGGTTCTGATTTCAAAAAACTGGAAAACAAAGTACATATGCATATTGAAGATAGGAACGTGGAAATAGGTGTTTGGGAATATGTTGTAAAAGGAGAAAATGGGGAAGTGCCAATCTATTTTTTAGATACCAATGAGCCTGAAAATAAAAGATGGGATAGGGATATTACAAAAGATTTGTATGCGATGGACCGCTACACAAGATTATGTCAGGAATCAGTTTTGGGAATTGGTGGGATACGTATGCTCAGAGAACTTGGTTTTGATAATCTGGAAACCTATCATATGAACGAAGGGCATGCTGCCTTTTTGACCACAACACTGATTCACGAGAATAAATATAAAGATGAAGATGCGAAGAAATTATGTGTTTTTACTACACATACTCCTGTTCCTGCAGGCCACGACAGATTTGATTATGGAATGGCAGGTAATGTGCTAAATCAAAAAATGCCATGGCATATCAAAAAGTTAGCCGGAGAATCAGATTTAAACATGACATTACTTGCACTTAATATGAGCCGAAAATCCAATGCTGTGGCAAAAAAGCATGCGGAGGTTTGTAAGAAAATGTTTCCGAACTTTGATTTTTTAGCTATTACAAATGGCGTACATCTACCAAGCTGGATAGGGGAATCTATGGGTGAGCTTTTTGATAAGCAAATAAGTGGCTGGAAACAAAATCCTGAAAAGTTATCAGAAGCGCTAAATCTGTCTGATGAAGATGTTGTTCAGGCTCACAAAAAAGGGAAGCAGGAGTTGGTTGATTACATAAATAACAATCCTGAATTCTTTCCTGCACCATTTAGCGAGATTACGGAAGCGGATAAATTTGATACGGAGACTCTCACAATTACTTTTGCAAGAAGATTTGTGCCATATAAAAGACCTTTGCTCATTTTCCATGATATCGAGAGATTAAGGGCACTTGGATTTAATAAAATTCAGCTAATATTCGCAGGTCCATATCATGCCGATGATAAGTTTGGGATTGGTGTGGATAATGAGCTTGTACATTTAGGAAGAGCATTACGAGGTCAGGTGAAAATTGCAGTTCTTCCCGATTATAAAGTAGATATTTCAAAGAAATTAGTACAAGGCTCCGATGTTTGGTTAAACAATCCACTTCCTCCTATGGAAGCTAGCGGGACAAGTGGTATGAAATCTGCTTTAAATGGCGGATTGAATCTTTCAATCCTAGATGGTTGGTGGATAGAAGGTTATGAACAAAATCCAAAAAGCGGATGGGCGTTTGGTAAAAAACCAGAGGACGCCTGTAGGCCGAATCAGGACGACATGGATGCTCATGACCTTTATGAAACACTAAAAGACGTAGTAGATTGCTACTATAATAAAAAAGAAGAGTGGACTGATCGAATGAAAAACGCTATAACTTTAGCCTCATATTTTAATACCCACCGCTGTGTTAAGGAGTATATGGAAAAGATGTGGAACCTATAACCAAAGCCAAGTAGTTTATCCGCCCTTCGGGTTGTTTATCAAGTTGTTAAAAACTACATGAAAAACAATCCCGACGTAGTCGTACGAAGCCTTATGCGAAGTAGGACAAAGGAGGAATGGATAAACCACCTGATAAACCACCTGATAAACCACCTGATAAACCACCTGATAAACCACCTGATAAAC
>JAOZLT010000066.1:3488-7889 GCA_029934675.1 Candidatus Altimarinota bacterium
GATAAACCACCTGATAAACCACCTGATAAACCACCTGATAAACCACCTGATAAACCACTTGAAGCATGCAAATGCGTAAAAACCCCATAAAAATCAACGAATCATTTAAGTGTGTAAGATGTAAGATGGATGTGAAAAAACATCCGGGAGGTAGTTGTAGAAATCACTGCCCATTTTGCCTATACTCACTTCACGTTGATTTGAATGTGCCAGGCGACAGATTAAGTGAGTGTCGGGGGCAGATGAAGCCTATTGGGATTCAGTTGAATAAGAAAAAAGGAACTCGCATCATCCATATGTGCCAAGAGTGCGGATTGAAAACAGTTAATACATCTGCCCCTGATGATAATTGGGATTTGATTTGTGAGTTGAGCAGAGTGCCACAGTGATTAAAATACCACTGTGTTCATATCCGGACATTTTTATACTCTGAGTTTTTGAGGTTATTTTTGTATTATCAAAAAAATTGATTTTTTATATAGATTAAAATATACTCTTAATCAAAGTGGCTTATAAGTTGCAAATTCTAATGCCCATATATTGTTAATGTCGTCAAGAAAATAAAATTTAAATAAAAAACCATGCTTCAAAATAAAGATTCCGTATTAGTTGTTGAGGATGATTCATTTCTTTCTAAAGTGCTTGTTAACCGATTAAAAGAGGAAGGACTTTGTGTTTATAACGCTTATGACGGAGTTTCTGCTTTAGCTATGTGTAAAGAACAGAAATTTAAACTTATATTACTGGATTTATTGATGCCTTTGATGGATGGATTTGATTTTTTAAGAAATCTTAGAAGTCGAAAGAATAATACTTCTGTAATAGTACTAACTAATCTTGCTCAGGATGATGAATTGGAGGAGGCAAAAAAACTAGGGGCTGAAAAATGCTATATAAAGTCAAATATAGATATTGATGATATAGTAAGGGAGGTAAAAGAAAGAATTAATAATTAGCCTAATAACATAATGTATTTGAACTTTGAGTTTTGAACTTTGAGCTTTAATATGGATATATAAAATTAATTTATAAATATGTTAAAAAGACTCATTCTTCTTAGCGTTATATTGTTAGCTCCACTAACGGTTAATGCTCAAGGCGGTATAGCTGATTTTAAATTGACCAATCCAACCGATAGATACGCTTACCAACCGGGAGATATTATTGAAATCAATTGGAAAGCTGAAAATTTTGAACCATCAAATCGAAAAGGTATTACTGTAAATCTTGTGGAAAGAAATTCATGGAAAAGGGTTAGAATCGCATATATAACAAAACCCGAAGTAGATGGTAGTTATTCGGTGCATTGGAAGATTCCAAACGATTTTTTTGAGCGCAAAAAAATAGATGTCGATACGGCATATTTCAAAATAGAAATTAAATCTCATAGTGATGGAAAGTGGATTCGAGAATTAAGCCGAACTAGCCTTGTTCAGATAAACAAGTCAAAACCAATAATCATCAATAATACAGTCAAAACCACAGTTACAGCCGTGGATGATGAGACGTCTGAAGGCGAGGATGATTATCCTCGCCTTATACCCCAAAACGCCCAACTAACTGCCCGTTACGAGTTTAACAGTTTGTTGGAACCTTGGATTGTAAAACGGCTGACAGTCGTGAATGATACACAGGGGGATGGTTTCGATTTGGATCCTGCCGAAAATACAGATGTAATAAGTAAAGTATATGTTCGCTATCCAAATCCAGAAGGTCAGATTGAAGAAAAAAGTGTAGATTTTACAGATGGAAAAGCAACCCTCTCAAATCTAAATTTCTACATTCCAAAACGAGAATCCGATTTTATAGAGATATGGGTGGATACAATTGACCCTAAAGATTTTGGTCAGGAATTTTCCGGCAACACATATCGAATCGGAATACTGGATACTGGTAATAATGCAGATACATTTGAGGCTATCGGTCAGATAACAAACAATGTAGATAATGCACTCAATCTCAGTACCACAGGTTCAGATATCCACGAATTTGTAGTAAGAGAAGGAGTGATAAATTTCGAAGTAATCAGCCTAACCGAACAAGACTTATATAATGGTGATAACAATTTATTTGAATTTAAAATAAGCGGAGATTCAGTAAGCCTTGGCCGACTGGTTTTTGATATTACTCAAAGCGGACTTACTACTCTTGACCAAGTTCAAATTCTCCGCAACGGAAGCTTACTCACACCAGGCGATACAGGAAATACGGGTAAAGTTTATTTGATGTGGGATGCAGGTGGAACCTCATGCTTTGCTCACACACCACAATCTGGTGCCGGTACTGGTATGGATTGTGTCGGAAGCCCGGTATCATCAGCTAAGCTTATAATTACATTCACGCAGGAAGAGATTATTTGGGGCGATGCAACATACAAACTCCGATTTAACACAGGTGGTGTGGATTATAGAGATAGAGTCTCTATTTGCCTAAACCATAACGATGACGACGCAAAACCAGTTATCGCTGGCTCAAGCACTATTAACGGTAAAATCCATAACGGGGGTGGGGGATTGGAGTTGTTTGGTAGTGCTACAGGTTTTGTAAACGAGGCATCTACAATAACCGACCGTAATATTATTTGGTCAGATAAATCTGCAGATTTCCACCAATATCCAAACTTCACACCATCAATAAATCCGATAACAGACAACAGTAGTTCAGCGGATTGGACAAATGGATATTTGCTTAAGTTGAATAGTTTGCCGACGGTTACTTCGATTCGGTAAGGATTGATTTATTAACATGAAAAACTATAACTTTAACTAAAACTAGTACAAGAACTAGTGTTTGTTATGGTCAAAGTTTAATTGGAGCTCCTTATGGAAGCTTATTAGAGAAAATCACTTTTTTTTAGCACTTTATTTGTTAAGGACGTCAAAAAACTGTATTTCAGTTATTTTCATTTGTCTAAGAATCGACTTAAAAAGTTCATTGTCAAAATCATCATTTCTATATTGAGGTATCGTAACTTTCCCAACACCCTTTTTCTTGAAATGTTTGTGACTTCCTACTTGTTTTTTAAATTCAAAGCCTAATTCTTCAGCTACTATTCGACATTCCTTTTTAGTAATTTTTGGCTTATTGGACACTGCAGAGAGATTGAGAATTGAAAGAAAATATTGAAGCAGTTGTTTCCCTCCTCAATAATTGTTGTTCTTTTTGTTTTTCTTTTTCTTTTTTGCGTCGTTTATTAATTAGGTCTGTAAAGATATCATATAAATTGTGATATTTTTTTGGAGCCTGTCTATATATTTCTTCGTCTGTCTCGTTATCTTCTAAGCTTACCTTTAAATAACCCCTAATTGCATCATCAAGTCTTTCTAGAGATTGCTGGATACTATTACCTTCAGCGAACATATCGAATGCTAACGAGCAAGAAATATATCTATCTCCTTTCTTATAAGCAATCACTTTGCTTTTAAAAGTTCTTATAGGCATATCTTATGAGCGTTAGTAGTATATTGTATATTAGCAAGAAAAGAATTAATTGTCAAGGATTTCAACCCTACTTGCTTTGTTTAATAAACATATCAGTAAAAATGACTAAAACGAAGAATTTTGACTTGCCATAAAATATTTAACAATTCTCACAGTTCAAAAAACAGCTTATCTAAGCCATTTAATTGTTGGAGCACCTTATGGAAGCTTATAACAGAAAAAATGCTCAAAAATTAACTATTCAATTATTCAGCTACTTCCTCTTGAGACTCAGATTGAGGATTATTCATAATATATTTATCTTCTGCAATTTCCTCTAATAGTGAAACAATATCATTAACTCTGAAGACCCATCTTGCAACGAGTAGAATAAATAAAAGAATTATAACAAATATCAGAAAATAAACAGCTGAAAATATAACTATTGGGTATAATAAGCTTGATGAAAACATGGTTGTATAATGTTAATTTTCACTAATTATATCACATCAAAAAAATGGCTTAAATAAGCCATTTTCTAGGAAATGGAGCTCCTTATGGAAGCTTATAACAGAAAAGCTTTTCTGATTAACTCTCTTCTTTTTTTAACAACCTTCGCTATTGCCTTAGCAATTCTCCTTACATCCTCATCAATGGACTGATTTGGGATATGTATTGTTTGAAAACCATCAACTTCAGAGTAGCGATCTCTTTTTAAATAGGTTTCAATCGTATCTGGATCATTAAAATGATTTTCACCATCAACCTCTATATAAAGATGCGCATCTGGTATTCCAATATCAATACATTTCACACCTTCAGGATATCTATCAGGGTACTCAAGAATTGCATTAATATTATTCTTTTTTAATTCTTTATATAATGACTTTGCTTGAATTGTAGGTGCTCTTTTAATCATTTTTTTAGTTATATATCATAATATTCTACCACAAATAAGCCATCTTGTAAATAGATGGAGCG
>JAOZLT010000067.1 GCA_029934675.1 Candidatus Altimarinota bacterium
ACGCAATGCTCATGATATGATAGCATTGCGTTTCTTCGTATATACTGCGAACGTTAGCGGAAATGCCACGAGTTTTCTCTCTGTTTTTAAAGGAAGGAACAAAATGCAGTAACACCCTAAGCTATTGTTATTTTTTGTTTTGGTTTTTTGTTGTTTTTAAACCTAGGGATCTAAAATTCACTATTATTTCAAGCTTTCTACCAAGGCATTAAATGCGTCAATCTCATTACCAACTTCACCAAGTTTTCCTCCAAACATTGTTATGGTCTTACCTGTTAAGGCATCAGTTAATTGCATAAAAATTTCCATATTTTCAACATCTTCGTTATGCCAAGTTGCTACATACAAGCAAGAATTTTTTGATGAACTATAAAAAATTTCTCGTATCACCGTAGGATAAGCTATATCCTTCTCTAAACCAGCTTTATACTTTTGACAATCTTGGCTTTTCTTAAATTCAGTTTCAATTATTGCTAATTTTTCCGCCTCATCTTTTTCTCTATTTATTTTTTCAGCCTTAACTTGATCTTTTTGAAATTTAATTTCAGTTAACTCATTCTCCTTTGCTAGCTGTTTTTACTGCAGTTCAGCTTGATGAACCTGATCCTCAAGAAGTTTCAGTTTTGCTTCGTTATAATTAGGTAAAACATATATAAAATAATATACTATAGGAACAATTAGTAATATGATTAATATAATAATTATCAAATGAAAATGTTGTTTGATTTTTTTCATAATATATCAATTTAAATTTATTTCATTCTAGCACCATACTAATTTATGGTAAAACATGTCTAATGTCTAATTAGTATATTTTAAATGCAAATAATTACATTTTCTGTAATTATTTGCATTTATATTGTAATTAAATTCTATATATGATATATTATAGATGTTAAAAAAGACATAATCTGTCATTTAATGACATAATAATATATGAAAAAACAAGAACTAACAGGTTTAAGTACATCAGAACGAAAAATAATCAGTCATTTTTCTGCATTAGAACGCAGTACTATTAATGCAGATGATTTAATTAAATTGCACCCTTCTAAACGAGCAACTGCCAATCAGACCTTAAGTAGGCTAACTCAAAAAGGCTGGCTTCAACGATTAAAACATGGTGTATATACGATTGTCCCGATATCATCATCAACAGCAACTCCTGCTATTGAGAACGTATGGCCATTAGCTATGGATCTTTTTAATCCAGCATTTATATCTGGATGGTCAGCTGCAGAGCACTGGAATTTAACTGAACAAATATTTAATAGTGTTTCTGTCATTACTTCATCACCTCAACGAAAAAGCATACAAATAATGGGAAATATTAAATTTCGCACTAGAAAATTAACAAAAAAACAATTTTTTGGCACAAAAAAAGTATGGTTTGGAAATAAAGTTGTTGAAATTGCTGATCCCAGTCGAATGATAATCGATATTTTAGATTTACCGCGATTTGGTGGTGGTGGTCGACATATGGTAGATATTATCAAGCGATACTGGTATTCAGATGTGTGCGATACAAATTTATTATTAGACTATGCCCTACGATATAATCGTGGTTCAGTATTTAAACGCCTTGGCTTTCTTGCAGAAAAATTAAATGCCCCTGTATCCAAAGAGTGGATCAAAACTTGTCATAAACATATATCAAAAGGAATTTCCTATCTTGATCCTGATAGTCCAAAGTCAGGGAATATAATTAGTAAATGGAATTTACGAATTAATTTACCAATATAAAATATAATGATAACAAAAGCTGAAATATTAGAATTTGCGAAGTATTATTCGTTACAAGCAACAACTGTTCAAAAGGATTATGTAATTGGTTGGCTTCTTAGGGCGATATCAAATCATCCCCATCTTTCAAAATGGGTCTTTAAAGGAGGAACCTGTTTAAAAAAATGTTATTTTGAAACTTATAGATTTTCAGAAGACCTTGATTTTACAGTTCCAACTGATCAAAGCGTCAATAGCGAATTAATTGAAAAATATCTTGAAGAAATAATCAGCTGGATTGAAGAGAATTCAGGCTTAACCTTTCCTAGGCAAGATTGGAAAATCGATGAATACACCAATCCTCGTGGAAATACATCATTTCAAGTAAAAGTTTCTTACAGTGGCCCTATTGGAGGAACACCAAGATCTCTTCCTAGAGTAAAATTTGATATCACTCAAGATGAACTACTAGTGGATTCTCCAAAACTTCGTGACTTACACCATAGTTTTTCAGACAAGTTTGATCCGATTCCTCAAGTTTTATGCTACTCAATAGATGAGATTCTTGCCGAAAAATCACGTGCTCTTTTTGAAAGAAACGGCAGGGCTCGTGATGTTTATGATGTAGTAAATATCAGTCGTAACTTTAGAGGGGAAATAAAACCACAGCACACAAAAGATATTGCTAATGCAAAATTTAAATTTAAATCACTTTCTGTACCAACTGTAGAACAAATAATGAGTGTCATTAATAAGGAAACATTAAAGGCTAACTGGGAACATCAACTAGCCCATCAAATAAGCGATCTTCCTACTGTTGACTCATTCATTAATGAACTAGAAGATTCTATTGCATGGTGGATGGAACCAGAAAGTGCTACGCCTGAACCAATCCCAATACCTCGGGCAATGGGTCAGGTAGTTCCACGTAAATTTTTCCCAACTATCAGTCAACGCACTGGATCATCATTTATTATGGAACAAATACGTCGTGCAGCCCACAATAGACAATGTGTATTAATTTCATATCATGGACATAGAAGGTTAGTAGAGCCATATTCACTACGCTATCCATCGACTGACAATGAATTATTGTATGTCCGCGAAATTGAAAAAGATGGAATACCATCGAGTAAAATACATAATCCCACTGCCTACAAAACCCATGAAATCGATTCCGCATCCATATCAGATAAAACCTTTACACCAAAATGGAAAGTGGAATTATAAAACACATTTCCTACAACGAGTGAGAACAATTTCCCTGCTCCGCAGGGTAGCTTAGGGTATTACTGCATTTTGTTTTTGTTTAGATTAGAGAGAAAACTCGCGACACAACCGCTAACACAGGCTATAAGGTAAAAAAATAGTGCTTATTTAAGATGGAGTCACTATTTTTGTTACCCAAATTTTGCACTTTACTCATACAGTGTCCTAACGGAAAATTATACTGCAACGTAAAGCGCAAAACATCTTATAGCCTGAAGCGTTGTAGGAAATACCACGAGTCTTCTCTCTGTTTATAGTGGAATTAACAAAATACAGTAACACCCTAAGCTAGATATTATTTTGGTTTTTATTGTTTGTTTTTTTGTAGTACAATATTTTTAAGAAATATCTATTATAATATATCTCTTAATATCCATTAAATGACTAGAAGAAAATCTAATGAAGAAAATATTAGAAAGATTAAAAAAAGTGGTGATAGCTATGCAATTACCCTTCCAATTACCATAATGCGTGAACTTGGATGGAGGGAGAAACAGAAAGTGGTAGTTGAAAAACGTGGTAAAGGTATTTTAATTAAGGATTGGAAGTAAAAAATATTAACCTTTTAAATCAACGAATATGTTAAATAGATCATATTACTCAAGCAGCATAAAAGATTTTATTGAGGATGATGAATCTAGAATTTTAGGTGAACTCACATTGCATCATAATTATGCATTAGAAGATTTACAAAGAAATGCCTGGGTAAGCCAAATTCAGATTTTAAAAGATTTACTATCTGATGCTGAAGATGGTTATATATTTTTTGAATTTGGAATACCAAGAATGGGTAAGCGTGTTGATAATATAATAATTATTCATGATCTAATTTTTGTTATTGAATTTAAAGTAGGTGATGAAAAATATGAAAAACATGCGGTAGATCAAGTTATTGATTATAGCTTAGATCTAAAAAATTTCCATGAAGGTAGTCATAATGCAAAGATTTTTCCAATTTTAGTTTCCACCAAAGCAGATGATGTAAGTAGTGAAATAATTCCTTTTCAAGACAATCTATATAAGCCACTACTTACAAACAAAGAAAACTTACTAAAGAATATTCAGAAATGTTTTTCCGAAAAGGGAAAAGGTGATATCGCAGCACTTGAGTGGGAAAAATCAATATACAAGCCTACACCAACAATCATTGAAGCTGCACAGGCGCTTTACAAGGGGCACAACGTCCAAGAAATATCTCGATCTGATTCAGGTGCAATAAACCTTTCCAAAACAACCCATTCCATTAATGAAATAATAAATAACAGCAAAAGTAAAAAGAAAAAATCGATTTGTTTTGTAACTGGAGTACCCGGTTCCGGCAAAACGTTAGCTGGTCTGAATATTGCAAATGAAAGAATGAAAATTGCAGAAGATGAGCATGCTGTTTTCCTTTCAGGTAACGGCCCATTAGTTGAAGTACTAAGAGAGGCATTAACAAGAGATGAGGTCGCAGAAACCAAAAAAAGGGGTGGGAAACTAACTAAAAAAGAAGCTGCTATAAAAGCTAATGCCTTTATTCAAAATATCCATCATTTTAGAGATGATGCGCTCATAACCGATAAGGCACCAATAGAAAAAGTTGTAGTCTTTGATGAGGCATAAAGAGCATGGGCTCATAAACAAGCTAGCTCATTCATGAAACGTAAAAAAGGTGTGGAAGATTTTAATATGTCAGAACCTCAGTTCTTAATAGATATTATGAACCGCCATAGGGATTGGTGCACGATTATTTGTTTAATTGGTGATGGTCAAGAAATTAATGTTGGCGAAGCTGGACTTGATGAATGGATAAATGCATTGAGCAAGGATTTTAATGAATGGGATGTTTTTTATTCTAACCAAATTGTTAAAAACAAGAATTATATCAATAATGAAGAACATAAACAGTGGCTCAAGCATAACGCAAAGACCGTTAATGATTTACATTTATCAGTATCAGTACGTTCATTTAGAACCGAAAAGTTATCAAAATTTGTACATGGCATTCTCGATAATGAAATTAAGGAAGCTAAAGAGTTATATATCAATAGTTTGAAGAATGACTATCCTATAGCTATAACTAGGGATTTTGATAAAGCTAAACAATGGCTAAAAACCAAAGCTAGAGGTAATGAAAGATATGGCGTCATTGCGTCATCAGGTGGCTATCGCTTAAGACCTTATGGAATTAGCATAAAAACCAATATTAGCGCACCAATTTGGTTTTTAAATGACAAAGAGGATGTAAGATCTTCATATTACATGGAAGAAGTTGCCACAGAATTTGATATACAGGGGCTAGAATTAGATTGGACATGTGTTTGCTGGGACAGTGATCTATATTACAAAAATGATATATGGAATTATCGGAAATTCAAAGGAACCAAATAGCAAAACATCAAACAGGAATCTGTTGTGCATTATTTAGTTAATGCCTATCGTGTACTACTAACAAGAGCAAGGCAGGGTATGGTCATATTTATACCTAAAGGTGATCGAGAAGACAAAACTAGACAGCCTGAGATGTATAATGAAACTTACAAACTTTTTAAGGAGCTTGGCATAAGTGAGCTTTAAAAATATTTCCTACAACGAGTGAGAATACTTCCCTACTCCGCAAGGTATTTTAAGATGTTACTGCATTTTGTTTTTGTTTAGATTAAATAGATCAGAACCCCTCAAAATGTCACAATTAAATGGCTTAGTAAAGCCCTTTATTACTAGTAATCACTTTTAAATGTCACAATTAGCATTTTAAAATGTCACAATTTCTGATAATATTTAAATATGAAAATACTTAATGACAGACAAAGACAAATTAAGAATTATATTAGAGGCAATACAAAGATAAAAACCTCTGATATTTTGGATTTTATTCAAAAGGATTTTAAGATTGATCGCAGGACAATAATTCGGGATTTGGATATGCTACAAGATCAAAAGCTAATCGTTCAGCATGGTAAGGGCAGAGGGGTTTTTTACACAATTTCAAAAATTGAAAACCTTTTGTCTGATATTAATATAGAAGAATATTTTTTAAAACCATATCTATCTAGAGAGGTAAAAGAAAATTTTAATTTTGATATTTTTCAAATTCTTGAAAATGACATCTTTACAAAAGTAGAATATGAAAAATTAGAAAATTTACAGAATCAATTTGTAAAGAATTTCTCAAGTTATAACAGTCAGACTCTAATTAACAAGGAATTTGAAAGAATAATGATTGAATTTTCTTGGAAATCATCCGCAATAGAAGGTAATACCTATTCTCTTTTAAGCACAGAAGCCTTGATAAAAGAAAACATAGAAGACGATAAAAAGACAAAAGAAGAGACACAAATGATTTTAAATCATAAAGATGCATTTAATGAATCAATTCAAAATAAGGATAGATTTTTAAATATTAATTATGCTGATATTGAATATATTCATAGAGTACTTACAAAAAATTTAGGTATTACTAAGAATATTAGAAATGGAGCAGTTGGTATTACTGGTACAAAATATAAACCACTAGATAATTCCTTTCAGCTTAAAGAAGTATTACAAGAAATGACTACGTTAATAAACAAAAAAATATCATTTTTTGAGAAAGCTTTTATAGCACTATTATTAATATCGTATATCCAAGCCTTTGAGGATGGAAATAAAAGGACAGCAAGAATGCTTTCTAACGCTATACTCTTAGCTTATAATTCAATTCCTTTATCCTATAGAATAGTTGATGTTGTAGAATACAAAAAAGCCAGTCTTCTTTTTTACGAAATAAATAATCTTTCTTATTTTAAAAAGATTTTTATGGAACAAGTTGAAGATGCAGTAAGTAACTATTTCCAGTAAACGAGTGAGAACAATTTCCCTGCTCCGCAGGGTAGCTTAGGGTATTACTGTATTTTGTTTTTGCTTAGATTAAAGAGAAAACTCGCGACACAACCGCTAACAGCGTATATACATACGCATACGCTATACGAAATTAAGCAGGGGTTTTTACATATATAGGTGTTTATAGTATACGGAGTATACATATAAACATCCTTTATATATGTAAAAACAGGCTGTTAAGTATTGGCTTAGTAAAGCCAAAAACGGTTAGGAGGTAATTAACAGTAATCCATCTAAACCGAGTGGAGTGACGCTGACTACGTCGCACAACTATATCACTAACAGACTCCATTTAAGTGCAAACGTTATATACGCAGACTTGCTCACTCACAAAAAAACATAGCATAAAACTATACTTTTAATATACGGACATCGCATATATTGAAATGTAATCCACCTAATTTCAACATAACTTTAATTTAAATATATGATAAGGTGCTATGGCATGGAAATTACATCTAAAAATTGTCAGGACATAAGTGATGAGGAGCTTGTTCAAAAATCATTACAAGATATTAATTATTTTTCGTGTATATATGAAAAATATGAAAAAAGGCTTATCCGATATATTTTAAGGATTTCTTCCTTTTCGTTTGTAGAGGCAGAGGAGGTATTACAAGAAGCTTTTGTAAAAGCATGGCAAAATCTTAATGAATTCGATAAAAGTTTAAAATTATCCAGTTGGATTTATCGCATTACCCACAACACGGTTATTACTGAATGGAAAAAAACACAGTCTAAAGGTAAAGATAGAATACAGGAATTTGATGAAAATCTTTTTCAAAATTTGCCTTCAAAATTGGATCTTGTGAAAAATGCTAATCAAAAATGTGATGAAAAAAATATTAGAAAAATTTTACAATTTTTACCATTAAAATATCGAGAAGTTTTAATTTTAAAATTTTTGGAAGAAAAAAATTATGATGAAATTTCAGATATATTAAAAAAACCTAGTGGCACAATCGCCACACTTATAAATAG
>JAOZLT010000068.1 GCA_029934675.1 Candidatus Altimarinota bacterium
TTTTGGGTAGGGTGTCCATTCGTTCATCGTCTTGGTTCTCCTCTCGGTATTTTTTTACGTAGTCTAAAAGTGCGGCGGCTGCTATCTCGATCTCTTCTGTGGTAACGTCAAAAAAATCAATCTTTGTTTCATCGCTGCTTCTGTTTATCGTCACTTTGATCGTTGGCTGTTTGTCCATTTTGTCTCCTTCTTTTTCTCTCAATGTAGGCACTATTTAGCCATGCGATTCGTGCGATTCGCTTGGTGTGCTCTTCATGGTCTTCTGTTGGTTTTTGTGGCTTGCTACCCTCTTCATCCCACCATTTGTTAAACGCTGCATCCATGTGGTCTCCTTTTTTGGTTTCAGTTCTGTGATCTGTTGCTTTACCAGGTCGAGTGCTTTGTTGTGCTTTTTTAGTTTCCATTGCTTTGCTGCGTACTCCTCATAACTGTTTTTCGCTCTGGGGAATGCGGAGATTTCAACTGAAAGGTCACGCACTACTTTTTGGATCGCGTCTCTTTTTCTCATGAGGGCGGCGCGGTGTGGGAGGTCTCCCAGGATGGTCGGATCCAATCCGTATAATGTTTCGGTCGGTGTGAAACTATGCTCTTCCAAAGTTCACGCCTTTTGCTGTTGGAACCAGGGGCTGTTGTCCATGTTCCAAATCAACAGCGGTCAGCCTCCCATTGTAAAACCGAATCACTCCGGTTTTGCTTATGGTACGCTTTGGTTTCATCCTGTGGGCTATGATCATCGCTGCCAAAAATGCGGCGAGTGCGAGTGCGTATCCGGTCATGCGTTTTTTGCCTGCTCTTCCAGGTAAATGTTGAGGATCGGTTTCCCCTGGGAGTAACGGCTCCCTTCTGCGATTATGTCGTCCGTCATTTTTAAAGCCTCCTCTGGGGTGTTTGCTGTGTCCATCGCGGTCTGCACCATGCCGGAAACAAAAGCCATCCTCATCTCGGATCGCTGAATGTCTCCTGCCTCTTTTGGCACTACTCCTGCCTCGAAAACCTCCCATTTTTCTTGGATCGTTTGCCGGTAGAACTCAGGCACCGGCTCTCCCTGGATCGTGACTTTGTATTCCGGTTCACCGTCCTTGCTGGCTTGATATATAAGATCGTCGACGACCACGTATTTTACCCCGTTCGCGCCCAGGTAAGTGGAGCGCCCGAATGTGTCATCTTTTTGCCTCTTCAGGCTCTCTCTGAAATTGTTAATTTTTCGCTTTTGGGTCATTTTTGGTATTTGCATTTTGTCTCCTAAAATGGTATCTCATCTTCTCTTATATCGTAGATTGGGGCACCGTTCGGCGCTGTTCCTATCTGTCTTGGTTGTTGTGGTACCGGTGGTGTTGCTGCAGGTGCTGCTCCGGCAGGTGGCGCGTATGCAGGCGGCGCTCCGGCAGGTGGCGCGTATGCAGGCGGTGGTGTTGCTGCAGGTGCTGCTGTTGCCGGTGCTGCGTACGTTGGTGCTGCTGCAGGTGGAGTGTACGGCGGTGGCGTTGGTGCCGGTGGAGCGTATGCCGCTGCTGGGGCTGGGGCTGCTTGGGGTTGACCGTATGCTCCCGGAGTTGCTGCTGGGGCACCTGGGGCTGCTTCTGCCGTTTTTGGTTCGATGAACTCGATCTTGTTTGCGTTTACTGTCAGTTTGCTTCTCTTTTGTCCATCTTGCGCCTGCCATTGCTCGAAGTTCAGCTCACCTGCAATTCCGATCTTTTTGCCTTTTCTGAAATATTGGTTTACAATTTCTGCCTGTCTTCCAAAAGCTGTTACGTCCACGAACACCGGTTTGTCTTCCAGCTGCTGTGTGGTCGAGTTTTTGGTTTTTTTGTTTATCGCTATTCCGAAGTTTGCGATCGGTAGTCCTGCTGCTGTGTATTTTATTTCCACGTCTCTTGTTAAATTTCCTACGAGTGCTACTATGTTCATTATTTGTCCTTTGTGTAAAAAGCTATGAATTTGTTTTCAAATTTTTTACCTGTCTCTTTTTTTATATAGGCTATCGCTGCATCCGTCCAACTATAGCCCGCGCCTCCTGGCAGCCCCTTTTTTTCTGCGATGCGCTTCATCTCCTCCCGGATCGCGATGTCGGTTCTTATGTTGGTTGGAACGTACCCCTCTGGGCATCTGCTGGATCTTCCTTTTTTTGCCAGAACCTCTCTTGCTTTTGCGATGTTTGCCCTGCTGGCATCGCTCTGTTTTTCTGTCACTTTTTTCTTTTCCATTTTTAAATCTCCTCTGTATAAATTTGTCCCTCTGTAAAATCCTGGGTCGCTGCTGGGGCTGGTATGCTGTCGGTCAGTTCATCTTCAAACTTTGCGCCCATCAAAACCTCCGGCATAACGGTTCTTATGAAGAATGCCGCCGCCCGGTACCTCAGCATCAATCCTGGCATTGTTCCCCATTTTGATTTCCAATTTTCAGCCCTGGCTTGCGCCGTGGTGATTATCGGACCTCGGTACTCAATGCCGCCTATGTACCCGACGGCGTAGCACCATTCCATTTGCGCCTCATCCATCATGAATTGCAGGGGTCTGTCTAGTTTGCCGCTCCTGTTTGCGATCGCGATCAAGGTCGAAGCGCTGTATCCTACCCGTCCGTGGATAACGTGAACGCCGTTGATCAAAACCTCGGTCGGGATGCCGAGGGTCGCTGCGATGTTCACGATGCTGTGAATCTCCTCCGGTCTGCCTCTTAGCTCGTTTGGCACCGCCATCGTGTTCATGATTCGGTTTGTCTCCCGGATCGCGAGCTCCTGGCTGGGGAGCATCGGTGGTGGTGGTGCGGTTGTGATTTCGTTCATATTTGTCCTTTGTTTGAAGTTCTTTATTGTACCGCGTGTTTACTTTGATTCTGCTGTCAGTTCGTCTGGAATCACCGACTCTCTTTTGTTCAGCCTTCTTGGATCCATGCCGATAATTTCCATGGCGTCTTCTACTTTCATCCCGGAATCGGTGAGCTTGTAAAGCCGCGCGCTGCGTTGCAGTTCTCCCATCAGTTCCGAGTATGATCTTCTGTCATTTTTGGCTGCCTGTTCTATTACTGCGTGCATCGCTAGGGCTACCTCCGACATTAACGTGTTGATGTTGCCGTCTATTTTTAGGTTCTCTTTGTCTATGTGAATCATCCTAGTTTCCTTTTTCGTATGGCGTCACTTCATGCGCAATGCTGAAGCTCCCGCCGGCTACGTAGGCAGCGTGTGCTCCTAGCAGCTCCTGGACTTCTATCGTGCTGTTTGCGTCGGTGTTGGCGTCAAAGAATCGAACCTTCACCATGTGTCCGTTGCTGCTCTCAATGAAGACCAGGGCGGCTCTTTTTATCCTGCGTCCTTTTTGTCCCAGGACGTGCTTGTAAAATGCCAGGGATCGTGGGTAGTTGTATTCCGTCACGGCTTTTTTTATGCCGCGTGTTGAAATATCAGCGATCGTTTTTATGTCCAGCAAAATGTCCGAATTTGTCAAAAAGTCCGGGCGGCATTTTATCTGGAGCCCGGTGTTTTGGTCTGTTAGAATGTGGGTCTCTTCTGCTCTTCCTATCTGTAGAAAATCGTCAACCATCAAAAGCTTGTTTATGATCGTCGTGGCGTTTTGTGCCATGCGCCATGCTTTGGCTACGTCTCCCTGGGCGATGCTGATCCGTCCGCTGAGATCTGCTTCATGCATCTCCCATTTTTGTTTGCCGATCGTGGTGTTGCGCTTTGCTCCTACCGGCTGCACCAAAAATTCGTTATCGAAGTTGTGCGGTTCCAGGGTCAGGGTATGAACCAGGGTTCCAAAGTCCATCGAGTCGGTCGTGTATTTAAAAAGTACTTTGTTCTCCAGGTGCGCCGAGCTCTCTTCCAAAAGCTTTAGGTCGGTGCTGCTGATCGCTGGGTGCGCATGGTACTCTTCATTTGTCATGTGCTTTGTCTCCTGTGGTGGTGCCTCTGGGGTCGGTGGTGTCATGGTTAGCATGCTCGATCTCCTAGTCTCTCTATTTGCCGCTTGAGTGATTCAATCTCTCTTTGTGCATCGAATGGGATCGGTGTTTTTTTTACCCACTCGCTTTGTTCGCGCTTTGTGCATAGAAGTTCTGCTCCTCTTTGGTTCTCCCATGTCCCGGAAAAAGAATGAACGAACGCGTACCCTCTTTTTACTGCCAGAAGCTCTATGTTTTTCAGGTTCCCCCGGTCTCCGATCACTATCGCTTTTTTTGTGTTGTGGTTTACTAAAACGTTCATAGTGCGCTCCAATCCACCGCGTCGATCAAAGGCACGATCTCCGGGGTTACCGTGTATGAAAACACGCCGTTTTTCTCTTTTTTGATTTTGACGATTCCGGTTGCTACGCTGTCGAGGATGTCCTGGATGTTCTCTCTGATCATCGTTAGTGCCGCGCCGGTTTGGTGCTTTCCTTTGAAGATCGTATTAACCGGCTCCTCGAGGATGTTCGCTGCTTGGATTAGTTTGTGGGCTGCTCTTAATTTTTGTTGGTTTGTCATGTTTGTCCTTTATGCCATTTTGTGAATCGCGCTATGTGCTGCTGCCAGGAGGAGAAGTTGTGCTTCTCTCTCGTCCTCAGGCTGCATCCAGCCCATGATCGTTGCTTCGAGCCCGTCGAGCCTGTCTGGGTCTTGGGCGTTGAGCGATTCTGCTATCGCTATGGTGAGGTCGGTGGTGGTGTGGATTTCGTCTTGCATGTTTGTCCTTTGTTTTGATGTTCCCTATTATAGCGCGTTTTTGTTAAGAAGTCAAGGGCTAGATGTTTTTCGTTTCGCTTTGCGGCTCACTCTTTGCGCCTCTCTTGTATTTTGTTATTGCCTCCAGGTGATTGTCTGCGTAAAAGGTCACGCCGTTCACTCTAAATTTGCCGCCGCCCAGGTCTTCACTTGATATCGTGATCTCGACGTGCGGATCTTTTTTTCCTATTACCCAATTCCAAAAGTCTATAATCATTTTCATCTCCTCTTTTTTCCGGTCATGAATTTGCCGTCCCGGTGGTTTTGGTTCAGCTCTTTTGCTGCTGCGTTGTGTCTCTCTTCTGCGCTTTGCTTGGTGTCGTGCTGCTCTTCTCTCTCTTCCTTCACCTCATCCTGCTGCGCTATGAATTCAGCGTGTCGCTTTGCCTCTTTTTTCTCCTCTTCTGCTGCCCATTCTGCTCTGGTCATTTTTTTTCCTTTTTGGGGTATCTCTTGATCCCGAATTCGTCGACTTCCTTTGGCTGCTCTTTGTTTGTAAACCTCACAATTTGAAGCGTGCCGTTCCGTTCTTTGAAGTCTGCCTCATCGAAATAATAACCCCGCGATTCGCACTCGCTCCTGGGACGGTCGTGCCGTCCTTTCATGATCACCTTTACTCTGGTTTTGCGATCCATTCTATGCCTCCTGGGGTGGTTACTCCTATTCGCTCTATCTCACCACCGAAGTCCGGGGCGGTGTCTGCTATCCAAAACCTCACAAATTCTGCTGTTGCTTTTGGTCCGGCACCGTTTGTGTCCACCTGGATTTCAAGGTAAACCTTTACCGCTGCGATGGGTTCTGGTTGCACGATCTCTCCCGTCACCGGGTTGTGCGGTGCCGCTGCCATCTCATGCTGCTCTATTTCGTGGTTGATCTCCTCCTGGGTGTCTGGCACTACCGGTCTGGATGCTGTGGCGCACACCGCTTCTGCTGCGATCTGTTCGTGGTGTGGTGGATGTTTCACGCGCGCTTTGTCCTCAGCCTCAATTGCCGCCTGTCGTGCGACCTCAGCTGCAGCTGCTGCCTTTTCTCTCTCTTCAGCCCGGATCGCGTCCTCTCTTCTCTTCATCTCTTCATCTGCTCTTTGCTTTGCTTTTTGCTCCTCTTCCAGACGGTTCTCTTCTGCTCTCTTTTCTACCTCCAGAGCGATCCTTTTCTCCTCAGCTTCTTTTTGGAGTCGGATGTGTTCGTCCTCCTCTTGCTGCTGGATCAATCGTTCGTTCACTCTTCCTTGGATCGCTTCAAGCACCTTTTTGGTGAGGTTCCCGGTCTTGGTGATGGATCCCATCAGCACCAGGTCCTCCTGTTCTATGATCGTAAATGGTTCGCGAAGGTTCGCGGCGTTAATTCGTTCTGCTACTTGTTTGGTGATTTTCTCTCTGATCTCCTGCAGGGTTCGCTCGATGTAAATCTCCACTTGCTTGGTGATCTTTTCGCGTGCCTCTTCAACCAGGGTCACGAGTTCCTTCACTTTGTCCTTGAAACCCGCCACCGGTGCCAGGGCTTGTTCCAGTGCTGCCTTCTCTTTGTCCTTGATGTTCTTCTTTATCTTGTTCAATTCTGCCATCGCATCTTTTCCACCCCGGACTGTCTGTTCTGTGATGATCAAGTCGTAACTCTCCAGGGTGTGTCTCAACTCCGATTTTATGGTGTCAAAGTTTGCTTCTACTATTGCGGGTGTGGTGGTGATGATCAGTTCTGTTGCCATGTCTATCCTTTGTAAAAATTTCTATTAATGCTATGCGCGATCTCTTCCGCGCTGCGTGCTTTGAATCTGTTGGTTTTTCGTCTTGGTCTGTGTTCCCTGGGTGCGCCGCCAAGCTGTCCATAAACCAGCCCATTCTCTTTTCTTGTTACTGTGATTGCCATGCTCTACTCCTGCCATGCGCTGATTGCTGCTGCTGCATCCCTCATGGTTAGGCTGGGGTGCATTGCCGTGAGGTATTTAAAAATCTTTAGCTCGGTTGTCATCGCTGTGTGTGTCTTCAGTCTCCTCCCGATCTCCTGTGGTGTCTCAGCCGCCCTTTTTTCGGTCGTTATCTCGAATGCGTAGTTTGTGGCGCCCCTCTCCTTGAATCGCGCCTCAGTCGCATCCTGGATCGATACCAGGGCGTCTCTTGAATCTCTCACTACCAGGGCGCCGCCGTCCAGCGCGTATTTCGTTTTAAGTATTTCGTCTGTGACGATCGCGTCGATGATCGCGCCTGCTGCTTTGGGGTCGGTGCTGCGTAGTGTTAGTTTGTGCATGTCTGTCCTTTTTGTGATTTTGCGCCCGCTGCGAATGCTGCTGCGAGTGCTTTTTTTACGCTCCAAACGCTCACCTCATGGAAGTCGTCGCTGTCGTTGTTCTGGGTTTCTAAGGTGTGGATTGTCAGAATGTTTGCCGCGATGTTCGCGATGATCTTATCTTCTGTTGTTTCGTTGAGGTCGGTGAGCTCGAAGTCGTACTTCTCCTGGTCGGTGAGCGGTTCGCTGCTCCAAAGGATGTCATAAAACCCCGAGTCCCTTCTGTCGTTCCCTGGGTCTGTTCCGATGATGCTGTCGTTCCGTGGTGCTGTTCCCAGCCCGTATGGTCTCTTCATTCCGTATTTAAAAATCGTTGTCATGTCTGTCCTTTGTGTTAGTGTTCTTGCATTGTACCGCGTTTTTGCTTAATGTGTCAAGGGGTCTCTTTTTTTTGCTGCTCCTGTTCTTTTTCTTTTGTGCCTGGGAGCGCCCACCCGATCATGCTTTGTGCTAGTTCTAGGGTTGTCGTGTCGCTCATGCCGCCGAGGCGATCCTGCGCCGTGCCGTCCATAACGTACTGGCAGAAGCTGATCGCGTCCTCCAGGGGTTGTGTTACCTCCGGTGGTGTTTTCGGGTTGTCGTGCTTATACGGTTTTGCCATAGTTTTCCTTTTGGTGTTTTGTTTTTCGCGTGTAGGTTTTTTTGTTTTTGTGCGAGCTTCTAGCGTTAGGGTCTCTTGGGTTTTGCGGTCTCATCGTTTGTCCTTTTTGTATTGAAGTTCTGTATTGTATCGCGTTTGTGTTTTAAAGTCAAGGGCCGCTTAAAAATTCTTTATGCGGATCCCCCAGCCCATGTCCTCAACGCTCCACTCT
>JAOZLT010000069.1 GCA_029934675.1 Candidatus Altimarinota bacterium
TTTTAATGCAAAATTAAAAGGTTTCAAATCTCTCGCTTGTGGTATAACTAACACTAAATTCTTTTTATATGGAAAATGTCACATACTAAATAAAATGCGAAATCAGCCTGCCCCGCAGTAGGCGTGGGAAATGCGAATTACGAAATTATTTAACGTCAGTAGCAAGTACCAATCCATCCAACCTCGGTTCCCAGCTCAACCCCTTTTTAACAGCATATAAACGGGAAGATTCGAATAATGGAACGCCAATAAGGTCTTTATCTACTAATTTCATTATTTGTTGAAGCGTTTTTAGTCGAATTGATGGATTGAGTTCTTGTCTGCTTTTTTCTATAAGCTTATCTACAAAAGCATTTTTATATCGACCATTATTAAACTCTCCTTTACTATAAATAAAAGCATCCAAAAAATCTCCCGCATCACCATCTTCCGCCTGCCAGCCTATTATAAACATCTGTGATTTATTCTCTTTGATATTATTTAAAAGTTTTTCAGGAGAAATTGCATTTGAGGAAACTAAAAAGCCTGCATCAAGAAGCTGTTTTGCTAAATAATCAGCTAAAGTCTTGTATGTTGATAGAAAATCTAAGGATATTTTCTTTCTTTGTTGTCCAAAAAGATTTTTAGTCCTATTTTCCTCGCTAAATTTATATAACGAGATATTTGGATTGTAACCATATACACCAGGTGCAACGAATTGTGAGACCTGTCTGACAAAGAAGTTTCCGATTTCTTCAATTTTTTCAGGATTGAAAGCAGATAATATAGCCTCTCTGGTTTTTATATCACTCAGTAAGGGGTCATCAAGCTTGAGCATGAGAAAGTTAACCTCTAGACTATAGCTTGTTTTTACTTGTTCTTTGGGAAGGATTAAGGCTTGGTCTCGAGGTACTGCTACAAGAATATCTATTAATCCGGCTTCAAAGTCTTTTTGGCGTTGTTGCTTACTTTTAATTACTTTATATTCAACATTTAAGTAGTTTGGTTGCTTGCCCCAATAATTTGGAAAAGCCGTAAGAGATAAACTATCTCCTTTTTTCCAATCAGTATATACATAAGATGCTGTGCCAACATGATTAGGTTTACTTATATAAAATTTTGTAAGTTTAGATAAAATAAGTGGGTCAGGCTCATTTGTAATGATTCGAATTTCATAATCATTTATGACTTTTATCTCCTTTATTGTACTAATAAGACTTTTTGCCTGGCTACTACCGCTTTTTTTAATATTCTCAAATGATGTGATTACGCTGTTGGCATCAAAGTGACTGCTATCATGAAAAATAACATTTTTTCTAAGTTTAAATTCCCAAGTTGTTTTATCGATGTTCCCCCACGAAACAGCAAGTGCCGGGATAATTCGTAGGTTTCTGTCAAAAGCCACTAATCCTTCATATATATTTGCAGTTCTGATTAGGTTGTTAAGGTTTAAACTATATTCAGACAGGTTTGTGGCAGGAGTATTTAGTACTATCCGCATAGTTTCTTTTTTATAGTGATGAGCCCCGAATATCTTATTTGGTAAATCGTTAAAAAAATAATCTTGATTAATAAAAACCATTAATGCGAAAAAAATTAAAATGCCAATGAGAATATTTTTTTTGGACATGAATTATTAGTCTCAAGTGCGAGTGAGAGTCGTAAGTGTCGCAAATCAGTCTTGAGACTTGAGACTCGCACTCGCACTAATTAAAGCCCTAATACATAAATAATATCAAGGCTTATTATATCTAACGCAAAATATATTGTCGAATGTTATGCAACTGGAGGAGTAGCTGGAGGGGTTTCAGGTGCGGGCTCGGTAGGTGCGGTAGATTCAACAGGCGCTGAAGTCTCCGTAGTTTCAGTGGGGGACGGTTCAGAAGCTGGCGTAAGGGGGGTCTCAGGTTCCGTAACAGGAGTAACCTCAGGAGCTACTGGAGTTACTAAAGGAGTAGTAGGAGGAGCTACTGGCGTTGGAGCAGGTTCGACAGGAGTCTCCGGTACAACTGGAGTAGGAGTAGAAGTTTCCGGTGTTGGCGCTGGAGCAGGTTCGACAGGAGTCTCCGGTACAACTGGAGTAGGAGTAGAAGTTTCCGGTGTTGGCGCTGGAGCAGGTTCGACAGGAGTCTCCGTTTCATTAGTCGGAGTATTTAATCCACTAAACACTGCTTTTGCTTCATCTATACTATTATAAACACTAATTATTTGAGTAATTCCGACTACTTTTAAAATATCCAGAATATTCGCTTGTGGTCTTGCGATAACGATTTTTCCATTTTTTGCTGCGGTGCGTGAATACCAATCTGTAACATATCCAATAGCTTTAGAATTAATGTATGTCAGATTGGCAAAATCTAAAAGGATATTAGGCTCGGCCATTTCATCGATAACTGCATATATCTTTTTAGCTTCTTCATCTACATTGGTTTCGTCTAGCTGACCTGTAAGAGCTACTATCTTACCGGCTTTACCACTTAAGGTTTCATCTGTAATTACAATTTGTACTTCTGCCATTTGTTTTTTAGTTAATTATTTATTCTTAATCAGTATATATCGTAAATGTGAAAATGTGAAAATGAAAAATAGAATCAGAAATCAGAAATCAGAAATCAGAAATCAGAAATCAGAAATGTGAAATCTGAATTTAGCTCTGCTCTCCTTCATCAAGAAATTTTGCTACATGGATTGTTAATCCTCCATCATGATTATCTTTAAATTCCAGAACATCTGTCCAATTTGCTACTATCTGAGACAATCCTCTTCCTCTAATAGTAGTAATTTTAGTAGGATCAACAGATTTACGACCCTCTACGTAAGCAGTCATTTCCTGAGCAGTTTTTTTATTTGGACCGGTACCCGTATCTTTTACATATATATCAATACTTTTATTTTTTTGACTGACAAATGTAATATCGACATTTTCACCAGGAGTGGAGCCAAATTCTATCGCATTATTCACTAGTTCATCTACAACGGATTGAAAACGAAAAGCCCATTGTTCAGAAAAACCTGTCATATTGCGTACAATATTCATTGTAAAATCCCTAAGCCCAGACATAAAATATGCGCTTGTAGGAATAATAATGGTAATTACAATTGGCTTATCTAAAATGGTAGCTTGATATTTTTTAGCCATAACCAACTCGTCAGTAGGCTTATTTGTAGCTTTAGCCTTCGGAGAAGTTGTAGTTGTATTTGTTGCTTTTTTTCCTTCTTCCATTTTTAAGTTTTATTTTTTATCTAATTATTATATCATTTTTCACTCTAAAATACAAGCCTTTTCCGATAGCTAACTGATTGCTTTCAAATTACTAACTAACAGCCTGCCAATTGCTAACGACCGAATAGCGAGTCGTCGGATAGTGCGCCACTAGGCGCAGGATAGTAAATGGAAAGCAATCGGATTCATTATAAATCCTCAAGTACTGCTGCGGGCAAAAGCCTTATATTACTAGGCGGCCAGAGGACGACCAAAACCCTACCTCTAATATTATCTTCATCAACAAAAGGAGTATATTCATTGTCTATAGGAGAGTCCCAATGTCTTGAGTCATTACTATGATTTCGGTTATCTCCTAATACAAAATAATGATTTTTAGGTACTGTTAATTCATTGGATCCGGATTTGTTTTGAAAATAAGTATTAAATTTATTACTATCATTCAAATAAACTTCATCAATTTCAGTATAATCAGTACTGCCCTTGATTTTTAAATAAACACGACCATTTTCTATGCGAACTGTATCGCCTGGAACTCCAATTATACGTTTAACAAAATATTCCGGTCCTGTAGAGTTAAATATTCTAAGAATATAGGTTTGGTTGGGTTTCCCCTCTATAACAAGTTTTTTATCTTTTGCTTCTTTTTCAGTTACTAATTTTTTGTACGATTTTTCCCAGCTTAAATCAATTGAACCATCCTTGTTATCGGCAGTTTTTAATGGACGATAGTAAACAAGGTCATTTTTTTTCATTATATCTTTGCAGAACCACATTTTTTGGATTAATTGATTCTGACAATAAAAAACTTGTTTTTTTGTTCGAAGCTCACTTGTATCAAGATAGCCTAAACCATTGCTATCTGTGGCAACTGATTCTTGAAATTTGTATGGATATTTATTGGTAATAGGTGGTAGAAACACAATTGGATCGCCCCTTTTTGGCTTTCCAAGGTTGTAGCTTAATTTATCAATTAAAATAAACTCATTATTATGAAGCGTGTCTACCATAGATGAGCCTATTACACGAAAAGGAGAGATAAGAAAGCTACGAATAAGTACTACGAGTAAGATGATAATTACAGCATTATAAAGAATGTCCAGTAAAAATAAACCCACTTCTTTTAGCGGTCGTTTCTTCTTATCGTTTTCGTGCCGGATATGTTTTCTTTTGGTTGTTTTCATATTAGAAAAGATAAAACCTACCTTTAGGCAGACGAGGCTCGGGGCTCAATCACGAAAGGGATACTTTATGACCCAATTCTTAAACTGCTTATTGGTAAGCAAATCCTGAATCCTCAATCCTACAATTAAATGCGACATTAGATTAAATTCTTTTTTAATTATTTACAAGGTTTTTCATTTTTGCAATAATGTATACGAAAACTCTTCAAGTTTGAATATGTACTGAAATTAATAAAAAACATTTATTCACAAACTAACTTAAACCTAAGAGTTAAAAACAAAAATAAAAAATGATCATCGATAAATATTTATTCAAGAAACACTTAGAAAAAGGGGAAGATATCCTTTACTCTGTCCATAAACATTGGATAGAGATGTTGAAGCCTATCTCAGAAGTATCTTTTTTTGGTTTAGTATTACCTTGGACACTTTATTTTATAGGATTTCAATCTAAAGTTTTTTTATGGATTGTAGTGATTTGGTCGGCGATAGCAATGACTCGATTTTTCTATATATTTATAGATTGGTACTCGGACGCATGGCTAATAACTAATATGAGTGTGATTACAATAGAATGGCAGGGGATATTTAGTAATAACTCCGCTCGTTTAGGATATGAAGATATTGAGGGAGCTTCTTATGAAATTAAGGGGTTCTGGGGAACTATTCTACGCTTTGGGAATATGACACTTAGAGTAATGTCAGGCTCTCACTCGGATTTAGCAAATGTCTCTAGTCCAAAAAAAGCTGAATTGGCCTTGGCAAGATTTCAGGATAAATATTTGAATGATCGTAATATGAAGGATACAAATAGTTTAAAAAATCTATTATCTAGCCTTGCAGCACAGCATAACAGGAATAAATAGTCGGAGTTTAAGGATTATAGTCTTAAATTTAATAAGAATATAATCCTCAGGCTCTAACCTGTAAAAATTAAAAATGAGGATGTATATCCTCACAAAAAACAAAAACAAAAACAAAAATGAAAATTTTCTTAATTATTGTGGCTATTTTTGTCGCCATTGACGTACTAATCGTCTTTTATATTATTTGGCGGCGCACAAAGCGTAAAATTCCTGAAAAGGAAATTCAGAAAATCAGAAGTGCTTGGAAGGGGATTATCCGTCAAAAAGACATGAAACATGCGATTTTAGAAGCGGATAAACTTTTAGACCGTGCTCTTTATTTGAAGGGCTACAAGGGGAGTCTTGGCGCTAAGTTAAAAAAAGCCAATCCATTATTCAAAAAAGTAAATGCAGTTTGGGCTGCTCATAAAATCAGAAACAATATTGCACACCAGCTCAATTATCATGTTGATCAAAAAACTTACAAAAAATCCATGCTCGGGTTTAAACAAGCTTTTAAAGATCTAAAAATCTTTTAATTACGTAGAGGCTACATAGAGGCTACATCGAGACTACATAGAGGCTACGCTCCTTACGTCGCTGAGGCTACAATGGAAACTACAATTGTGGATTACTAATTACAACCTCAATAGTAGCCTCAAAGCGAAGCGGGTAGCCTCAAAGCGAAGCGTAGTAGCCTCAAAGCGAAGCGATGTAGCCTCCACGTAGCCTCAAAGTGTAGCGAAGCGGAACGAAGTAGCCTCAAAGCCCCGTAGGGGCGGGTAATAACAATTGTAAATATGGTTCTCGGCATAACAGGTATCAGCGGGGCTGGAAAGCATACAGCAACAAGATTTCTTGAAAAAAAGGGATGGGTTATTCTTGATGCAGATAAAGTCGCCCACGAATTATACCGACCATATACCGGTGTTTGGAAAAAGATAGTAAAAGAATTCGGAGAAGATATTCTTACAAAACAAGATATAGTCAATCGAGTGAAGCTTGGGAAAATAGTATTTAACGCATCTCAGCCAGACGAATCTACTATAGCTTTGCATAAACTTAATCAGATTGTTCATCCGTTTATTAAGCGTTATATAAAAAACGTAATACACAGACATTTTAGGCGTGGGTCAAATATTGCTGTCGTCGTAGCTCTTTGGCAAGAATCTGGGTTGGAAGAGTTATGCGACAAATTATTACTCATAAAAACCGATGCTGAGCTTCGACGGAAACGTATTCAGAAAAGAGATGGTATTTCATCCGAAACCTACCAATTACGTATAAAAAGCCAAAACGAACCACCAAATCCTGATTTTACGATTGAAAACAATGGTACATCGCAGGAATTTCTGAAGAAGTTAGGAGAGTTTTTGGGGAGTTTGTAAAATTTAAATTTCGGATTTGTTTCGGTTTTCGGTTTTCGATATTCGGGTTTTTGTAGTATCGTAATCTCGTTATATCGTTATCTCGTTATTTATGGACTACGAACCAGTTATCGGCATAGAAATTCACGCCCGCATTAATTCAAAAACCAAGATATTTTGTCGTTGCAGTAATGATATTTTTAATGAGAAACCTAATTCTCACGTTTGTGGTATCTGCATGGGGCACCCCGGTATGTTACCAGCAGTAAATGAAGAGGTGGTTAAAAAAGGAATTAAGGCGGCACTTGCACTTGGTTGTGAAATAAAAGAGTTTTCTAAATTTGACCGCAAAAGTTACTTTTATCCAGATCTTCCAAAAGGCTTCCAAATTTCCCAATTCGACAAGCCAATATCTGAAAATGGTAAGGTGGTAATTACGTTTCCGGATGGAAGCACAAAAGATATCGGAATAACACGTTTACATCTGGAAGATGACGCAGGAAAACTCACACATACATCCGATGGCACTCTAGTTGACTTCAATCGCTCAGGTGTACCACTTATGGAAATTGTTAGTGAGCCGGATATGAGAAGTGCCAAAGAAGCGAGTTTGTATGCCCGTCAGATTCAGAAAATCGTTCGTTATGTAAATGCTTCGGACGCAGATATGGAAAAGGGTCAGATGAGGTTTGATATCAATGTTTCACTACGCCCAATAGGACAAGAAAAATTTGGCATACGCTCAGAAACAAAGAACCTCAATTCCTTTCGTAGTATGGAAAAGGCTTTGGAATATGAGATAAAGCGTCAAAAAGAGATTTTAGAAAGTGGAAAAGAGGTAATACAGGAAACCCGTGGCTGGGATGATAATAAAGAAATCACAGTTTCACAGCGTGGAAAGGAGGGCGCTGCTGAATACCGTTATTTTCCTGAACCAGATATACCACCGCTAATTATTTCAAAAGAGATGATTGAGGAATTGAGGAGTGAAATCCCAGAGCTTCCTGATGCAAAATCTAAGAGATATATGGATGAGCTTGATCTTTCAGTTATCGATGCTCAAAATATTGCAAGTAATTCCGATTTT
>JAOZLT010000070.1 GCA_029934675.1 Candidatus Altimarinota bacterium
CCCAAGACACACCCCTTGAATACCATATGCTGAACCTGGCTCTGTGGACACTGGTATAACAAATTTACTGTCATGAAGAACTGCCTCAACAAGCTCTGTAATAACTGATCCTATTCCATAATAAGTAGCATGTTTAAGCTGAATTATCTCATATGCAGCCTTCATAGTCTCCTCTCCAATAACTTGCATCTGTTTAGATGTCAAAATTTTCTTCATAGGAACACTGGATACATTTGCGATACTCCAAGGTATAAACTCACTATCTCCATGCTCACCCATTACATAGCCATGCACATTATGTAAATTTACTTTTAATATCTTACTTATAATATATCTAAGACGTGAAGTATCCAAAGACGTACCGGACCCAAATATTTGACCCGCAGGCAATTTAATATATTTTTTTGCCACATACGTAAGAATATCAACAGGGTTAGAAACTATTATTACAACCGTATCTTTCCTTAATTTTCCCATTCGCTTAATGATATTTTTCATTATCTTCGTATTTTTTTTCACGAGATCAAGACGTGTTTCACCGGGCTTTTGTGCAGCCCCTGCAGTAATTACGATTATATCCACATTCTGACAATCCTTAAAACAACCACCGGTTACAGCACCGGTATCAGTTCCTATAAGCCCATGTGCTAAATCCATAACCTCTCCAGCCTCTCGATCCTCATTCACATCTATCATAATAAGTTCCGCAGCTAATCCTTTGAGCATTGCGGCATATGCAAAAGATGAACCGACCATTCCAGTACCAACCACTGCAATACGAGTTTTACGAGATATTTTTTCTGTTAACTTCTTCATTTTTTTGTTTATTAGATTTAGACTTAGCTTAGCACACTTCATCACATTCTGATATAATTACATAGAATAAATTTTCAATTGTATATTTCCAATTTTCAAATAATGTTTCAATATTCGAAATTCGAAATCTTTTGGAAATTGGCTATTCTAAATTAAGCATTAAATAATGGATATATCATACTCTCCATACAAAGAATCACATTATAAAGAATCCAAATTCAAATTCCCAAAAATCAAGTTTCCAAAAAAACTAAGAATTTGGTTAGCCATTATACTTGGAATTATTTTTTCCATTTTTTTCATATTTTATCTTCTACTTGGAGAATTAAGATTTTTTGCAAATCACTTTTTGGGCATGACATTTTTCAGTAAAAACTACCTTGTAGTTCTACAAAATGATTATGAATTAAGACCTGGCGGAGGATTTATTACAGGCTATGGAAACATGGATTTTGTTATGGGCTTTCCTAAAAATCTAACATTCAAAAATTCATATGATATTGATACTGATACTTATATAACACCACCATACCCCCACGAGGATCTTCTAAAAAACGAATGGTATGAAGGTTATAGTTTCCGTGATGCGAACTGGAACCCAAACACCCCAACAAACGCCAAAGAACTATCCGACTTTTACCTTACAAAATATCCAAAGAAAAATGTGGATGGAATATTTTTTATAAATTTCAGCTTAATTGAAAAATTAATTGATGAAGTTGGCAGTATTGAATTAAATGGAAAAGAATTTACTAAAGACAATTTATTTAGCCAACTTGAATTCGAAGTTAACAATATTGACAGACACAATGTGGAAGCCTTAGAAAACAGAAAAAACATTTTAGGTGATTTAGCGTCCATTTTAATAAACAAAGCCAAACACCATCCATTCAAATTCAAAAATGTAATCGTAAAAGGGTTACATAATAAAAATTTATATATATGGTTAGCAAATAAAAGACTTCAAAATAAATTAATTAACAAAGGTTGGGCAAATGCGTTGGAACTTCCTGAAAGAAGTGATTTTTTGGGAGTAAATCTTGCAAATCTTGGCAGCAAAAAAACGGACAGATATTTACAAACCGAAATTCATTATTACGCTAACATCACAAAAGAAATTCCTGAAATAACGACAGAAGTTACACTTAGATATCCTGGTTTCACAAATACATATAGCGATAATTACAAAGGTTATTTAAGATTATATATTCCAAAAAATGTATCAGTAAATAATATACCAGTTGATAGTATTGAAGAATTCGATGGAGAATTTAAAGTAATTGGAACAAAGATAATTTTACCAGCAGGAAGTAAAACAAGTTTGAGTTTCACCTACACTCTACCTCGCACCTTATTTGATATAAACAGCTATAAACTAAGATTATTAAAACAATCAGGAAGTGAAGCTTTTTATAAGCTTACTATTGAAGCTCCTAAGGGAAAACTTATTGAAAGCAATGATTTTGATTCTCGAGAGAACAGAGCTTCATTTACAGGCCAAATTAATAATGATAAGGATTTTAACCTTAAAATAATTCCAGATAATCTACCGCCTTACCCAATTGAACAGGAATTTATAAACCTTAATCAAATAAATGTCATATGGAATGAGCCTGTAGATGAAACAAGTGCAACTAATATCAATAGTTATACTATTTCGGATTTAAACAAAACAATTAGTGATATAACTGATGTAGTAAAAATTAAAACCCTTGAGCTAATTCAACCCAATATAGTAAAATTCGAGCTTGAAGGAGTTACAGAACAAAAACTTGAGTTTTACAGAATAGATATGAAAGGATTAAAGGATATTGACGGAAATACTATCATTCCAAATCCTAAACCCATTACAGTAGTACAACGTATCAAACCAACTTCTACTATTCCCGAAATAAAACTAGGTGAAATCCCAATAATGCCAGAAGAATTAGCTGAAGTACCAGCTCAGTAACCACCTTTACTTTTTATCCTGTTTTCAATAAAATTACTTAGCTAATCTTAAGTTATTAATCCTAAATCGTAAACTCGATCTAAGGCTTAAGACTTATAACTTAAGACTTAAGACTTTTAGAATATGAACCCTTACAAATCTCTCGGAGTAAACAAAGAAGCAACAGCTGATGAAATAAAAAAAGCCTACAGAAAGCTTGCTTTAAAGTACCATCCAGACAAAGGAGGAGACAAAGAAGATGAAAACAAATTTAAAGAAGCTACAGAAGCTTACGAAATTTTAGGTGACAAACAAAAACGCGCTCAATACGACCAATTCGGCTCTACAGGCAAACAAGCGGAGGGTGGAGGATTTGGTGGATTTGACTTTAGTGGTTTCCAAAACGTTAATGTTGATTTCGGTGGAGGATTTGGTGATATTTTTGATTCATTTTTTGGAGGTGGTGGAAGACAGGCCAAGCAAAAACAAGGACCACTTCGTGGTGGTGATATAGAAATAATAGTACATCTGACTTTTGACGAATCTGTTTTTGGAACTACAAAAGAAGTTGAAATAAGCAGATATGAAAAATGTGAACATTGCAAAGGAATGGGTAATGAACCAGGCAGTAAAATGGTTAACTGCGAAACCTGCCAAGGCACCGGTCAACGCATTCGTATTCAACGAACGCCTTTAGGCCAAATACAAACTGCCGCAACATGTGAAGTATGTAATGGTGCTGGGAAAATTCCAGAAAAAAAATGTAGAGAGTGTAAAGGCGAATATAGAGTTCTAAAAAATCAAAAAATAAAAATAAAAATCCCTGCTGGCATTCACGATAAAGCTGCAATCAGACTTTCCGGCAAAGGCGAAGCAGGAGTAAGAGGCGGACCAACAGGTGACCTTTTCGCTCACATTAGCGTTACATCCAGTAAAGAATTTATAAGAGAAGGAAATGATATTAGTACCTCCCAAAATATCCATCTTCTGCAAGCAGTTATGGGTGATGAGATTAAAGTAAAAACCATTCATGGAAACATAAAACTCAAAATACCTGCAGGAACCGAAAGTGAAAAAATATTCAAACTAAAAGGATATGGTGTCCCATTAGTCGGATCTGATTTAAAAGGTAATCATTATGTAAAAATTATTGTAGATATTCCTAAAAAATTAAGTAAAAGGGAAAAAGAGCTATATGAAGAATTAGCAAAAGAGTCAAAACTAAACATCAAACCACAACCCAAAGGAATATTCGGTTAACCCCACACAATTTATCATCAGGCTGTTTAAACCACATGAATAACCACATGAAAAACAGCCCGAAGTCGTACGAAGCTTTATGCGAAGTAGGACGAAGGGTGGACAAACCACATGAATAACCACATGAAAAACAGCCCGAAGTAGTACGAAGCTTTATGCGAAGTAGGGCGAAGGGTGGACAAACCACATGAATAACCACATGAAAAACAACATGAACATACTAATAATAGGTGACATCATCGGAAAATCAGGAAGAAATGCTATTAAAAAAGCAATCAAATCCATAAAAAAAGATTACAAAATTGATCTGATTATCGCCAATGGAGAAAATCTTGCACATGGAATTGGAATGACACAAAAAACATATAAAGAAATGCTTGATGAAAACATTGATTTTTTCACAACAGGTAATCACATATTAAAAAAACCAGATATTTTCCCTGAAATGGAAAAAAAGAATACCAAAATAATCCGTCCAGCAAATTTTCCACCAGGAAACCCAGGTATTGGATATCAAGTAATTTCAAAAAAAGGAAAAAAAATTCTTATTATCAATTTAATCGGACGTATATTTTTTAAGCACGATTATGATTGTCCTTTCAGAAAAATTGATGAAATATTAGATAAATACAAAAAAACCAAACTGGATGGGATTATTGTTGATTTTCATGCAGAGGCGACCAGTGAAAAAATCGCCATGAAACATTATTTGGATGGACGTATAAGCATTCTTGTAGGAACACATACGCACGTTCCAACAGCAGATGCAGAAATTACAAAAGAAGGACTTGCCTACATCACTGATATAGGAATGGTCGGACCAACAGATTCTGTAATTGGCGTTGAAAAAGAAAATATTATTAATAGTTTTTTAAAACAAACAAATTTCAAACTGGAAGTTGCTAGTGGACGTTGTATTTTCAATGCTGTTATTATAGAACTTACAGGACGTACAACATCTAAATCTATTGAATTAATACAAACAATTATTGATTAACTTGAAAAATCTAATTACAACTTCAACGTAGCCTCAACGTAGCCTTAGCCTCAACGTAGCCTCAATCGTAGCCTCAATCGTAGCCTCAACGTAACCTCAACGTAGCCTCAACGTAGCCTCAAAGTGTAGCGAAGCGGAACGAAGTAGCCTCGATGTAGCCTCAACGTAACCTCAACGTAGCCTCAACGTAGCCTCAATCGTAGCCTCAATCGTAGCCTCAATGTAACCAACTATGAAAAAGAACAATTATCTCAACAAAGAAAGTTCAACACCTAAAATATTGGGATTAATAATTCTTATTCTTTTCGTGTTTACATTAGGTTGGCACGTTGGAGTAAATCAAATTCAACAAAATGGTGAAAGCATCCTTAAAGACAATCAAATAACAAGAACTGGTACAAGTGGTGAAAATGTGGATATGCAACTTTTTTGGGATGTTTGGAGTTTGCTTGCAAGTAGATATGTAGATCCTCAAGCACTTAATTATAAAGAGATGATATATGGTGCAATCCGTGGGATGGTATTCTCTTTAGAAGATCCATACACATCCTTCTTAACACCTAAGGAGCATAAAGAGTTCCAAGACAGCATGGAAGGACACCTTGAAGGTATTGGAGCCGAATTAACACTAAGAAACGAACTAATAACAGTAGTATCTCCGCTAAAAAACAGTCCGGCAAGCCATGCAGGTATTCAGCCTGAAGATATAATACTAAAAATCGACGGCATTGATGCTTACGATTATACATTTGAACAAGCAGTAATGAAAATCCGTGGTGCGAGGGGAACCAAAGTTATTCTCACTATTGCACGAAAAGGTCACAAAGATACTTTGGATATTACTATTACAAGAGAAACTATTAATATTGATAGTGTTGAATGGAAAATGAATGGTGACTTTGCAATAATTGAAATTAATCAATTTGGGGATAAAACTAAAGCCGAATTCACTAAAGCTATAAGTGGATTACTATCAAAAAGAGCAAAAGGAATTGTATTAGACCTACGCTACAACGGAGGTGGATATTTAGATGGTGCTGTTGATATAGCTTCTGAATTTATAAACAAAGGAAAAGTCGTATCAGTTAAAAAACGTAATCCAAATAATGACGAAGTTATTTATGTAAGTGGAAAAGCAAGAGTAGCAAATATTCCTTTAGCTGTTCTAATAAATAAAGGTAGTGCTTCAGCATCAGAAATCGTAGCAGGAGCGATCCAGGATTATAATCGCGGAAAAATAATTGGCGAAACAAGTTTTGGTAAAGGCACTGTTCAAGAAGTTGAGAACCTAATTGATGGCTCAAGCCTTAGGGTAACAATTGCAAAATGGTACACACCTAATAACAACAATATCAGTGAGGTAGGAATTACTCCAGATATTGAAATAGAACGAACTATCGAAAATATCGAAGCAGATGAAGACCCACAACTGGATGCCGCACTTAATTATTTGAAAAATAATTAAGTGAATGACCAATTCAGAATTTCCAATTTCCAAATAATGTTTAAAATTTAGAAATTCTGAATTGGTCATTCAGCAAATTGCATCACATCCCCTTCATTAATCTTAAACAAATAAGTGTATCCCCCCGGTACCTCTAACACATATTGAACAGGTACAGGCGATCTGTACAAAATACATTCCTCATCAGCTAAACATGGTGGAACTTTTTCTTCAATATGTTTAATTACTAAATCCTCACCAATAAATACCAAATCCAAAGGAATCAACATATTTTTCATCCAAAATGCAGGAGTAACTGGATTTCTATACGGAAAAAGCATTCCCTGTCCCACTTCTAATCTTCTCCTACCCATTAACCCAAACTTCTTTTGGCGAAATGTCTCCGCAATTTCTGCTTTTATCTTATAAGTACCAAGTTTAGTTTTAATTTTAATATCCTGAATTTCTGCCTGATCCGAGAACAAATAAACATTGATACTGACAAACAACAGCACAATTACTGAAACAATAACTTTATGAATTTTTGGCAATTTGACAACCAAATGTAAAATTTAATTTTTATATAAAATTAGTATTCCATCATCCCCATCCAAAGGTAAAACTTCTTGATCAAATCCTACCACATCTTTTATCTTTTTCATAAAGTCTTCAGTTTTATGAGGATAAGAAAGCACATCATCAAATACCACTATTGCATTATCTTCGAGAAGATTATTAATCGTTTCCCAAAATTTCCAATAGCTCCTCTTTTCTCCATCTACAAATACAAAATCAAAAAGTCTTGGCTGTTTAATGCTTGGGATTATTTCCAAAGCATTACCAAAATTAAACTCAACAACGTCAGATAAACCCGCCTTCTCCAAATTCTGTTTCGCAAACTCATATGTCGGTTTACTAAAATCAATAGTTATAAGTTTCCCACTATTCTGACGAACTGCATCTGCAAGCCAAATAGTAGAATAGCCATTAGCACTTCCAATCTCCAAAACGCTTTTAGCTTTCGATATTTTTACTAACATATTTAAAAACCTACCACCTTTTTCTGTAACATTTGGAATATTATTTTCAATTCCAAACTTTTTCAATTCGTCTAAGAAATTTTTTAATTCCTGATTCATATATAAATAAGGTGAACTTTGAGGGAGGCGAACGTGCGTAGTTTTATTTTACTTTGGGTATATTCCACAGTGCCCTAAAGTAAAATTAAACGAAGT
>JAOZLT010000071.1:0-7402 GCA_029934675.1 Candidatus Altimarinota bacterium
AGTCATACAAGTCGATACGAAGTCAATGCGAGGTTAATACGAAGTCTATCCGAAAAATAATTATTAATCAAAATGGAAAGTATTAAGACAACATCAAAGCAACGAAATATTCTCTTTATCGATAGCGACAAAGAGCTAATCCATAATTTTCAGGATTATTTAGAACACCATGAGATAAAAGAGAAATATGGTTTGAATTTTATATTTGTAGGAAGTGTAAAAGAAGCAATGAAGAAGATTGTAGAATTTAAAATCGGATTGATAATACTTGAAATTCTTTTACCTGTAATTAATGGCTATTATTTCTTAAATGCTATAAAAAAAGAGCCAACAAAAATACCGGTAATTATCTACACAAGATTAAAAGGACCTCAGGATTTGGCAAAAATGGCAGCGTCGGAGGTTGATAATATTTTTGTTAAGCAATTAATGAAAATGGAAGATTTAGTTCAAATTATTGTTGGTCACGAGGATCAGAAGGTTGAGTTAGATAAGGTACTTTTAGAACTTCAGAGCCAGATAAAATCAATATCTGACAATGAATCTCAAGCTAAGCTAAAAGTTACTCAATGCCCTAGATGCCATATGATATTGACGCGTGATTCAAAATTCTGTAATAACTGTGGGCAGAAGATTTTTAAAACAAGCAAAACTATACAGGCAAAATCTACCTCGGCAGAATTTGTTGCAAAAAATGAGACTGCTCCAACTTCATCAACCGAAGTCGAAAGTAAGCCTGTACTAGAAAAAAAGCCAGAAAACGAAGTTAAAAAAGAAAAAGTAACCACTAAAGCAAAATAATCTTATTAAGTTTTCTTTTCGAGCCTAAGCACTCGTTTAGATTAAATATGACTAGTAGGTTCATACAATATTATTACAACCTCAAAGTCGAAGACAAGTTTTCAAAAAAATATGCAGATAGACTCTCAAAAATTAATCGAAGGACTTTCACACAGAAAAATTGATAAGACAACTATCGAGTCTTTAAATGAGGAAGCAAAAGCAACAAGCAAAACTTTATATGAAGTTGTAGAAAAAAAACATATTCTTTCTGATGAAGATTTGGGAAGATTAGTTGCTGAAATAATCGGATATCCGTTTATAAATCTTTCAAAAATCGAGATTTCAAATGAAATTCTTGAAATTGTACCCGAAAACATTGCTCTTAAACAGGGCATTGTAACTTTTGGTATTGATGAGTCTAAAAATGAAATAAAAATAGCAACGGTCAATCCTTTTGATCTTGAAATGATACATGATCTTGAAAAGAAAATTGGTCGTAAAGCCGAGGTTTATTACACAACACTACCTAATATTAAGAACATAATTGGGAAGTATCATCAGGAGTTAAAAAATATATTCCTTAATATGTTACCTCAGCATCTACGATATAAGAAAAACGAAGGAGTAGAACAGAGCTCTCCAGAGACATTTGAAGAGGAGATAAATATTGTTAAGATTTTTAACTCAATACTTTTACACGCTTACCGTCAGCATGCTTCTGATATACATATCGAGGCAACAAAAGAGCATACTGTTATACGCTACCGAATTGATGGAGTACTCCATAAAATCGTAAATTTTCCAAAACTGATACATGAAGCGCTTGTTACACGTTGTAAAATTTTGTCAGGTTTAAGAATTGATGAAACACGTGCCGCTCAGGACGGTCGTATTGCATTAAAATTGGATAATGATGATGTAGCATTTCGTGTTTCAATTTTACCAACTCATTTTGGAGAAAAGATTGTTATGCGTATTTTGGTTGAACTGGAAGATTCAGTTAATTTATTGGATTCAGGCTTGGGCGAAGAAGATTATAAGAAAGTAATTTTAAATTCTACAAAACCATATGGGATGATGATAGTAACTGGTCCTACCGGTTCAGGTAAAACAACTACCTTATATAATATAATCAAGCTACTTAACAGCGAAGAATCTAATATCGCCACAATTGAAGACCCTATTGAATACGGGATTGAAGGCATAAATCAGGTTCAAGTAAATCATTCTACGAATCTTACTTTTGCTACCGGACTAAGGTCTCTCTTAAGGCAGGATCCTGACAGCATTCTGGTTGGGGAAATGCGTGACCAGGAAACAGCACAGATTGCAGTTGAGTCCGCTATGACAGGTCATATGGTGTTTTCCACACTTCATGCCAACAGTGCGGCTGTAGGTATTCCACGTTTAGTGGAAATGGGCATAGAACCCTTTCTTTTAACTGCTTCAATTAATAGCTTGATAGCACAGCGCCTCGTTAGAAAGCTCTGTCCTTTTTGTAAGCAAAGCCAAACATATTCCGCTGACACATTAAAACTTGTATACAACACAAAAAATATAACTGAATTGGTTAAAAAGATCGCTCTAAAATATTACTCCCCAGAGGATATAGAAAAACTTGAATTCAATAATGAATTTGTATTTTACAAAGGAATGGGCTGTAAAGCATGCGGTAATACCGGATATAAAGGAAGGCTTGGAATTTATGAAGTATTAGAAATGAATGAAGAAATAAAAAATGTAATGCTAAAAGGAGGTAGCTCTGATGAAATTGAAGAAGCTGCCGTGAAAGGCGGAATGGTTACTATGCTTGAAAATGGAATTGAAAAAGCCCTCTCAGGCCAAACATCGCTTGAGGAGGTGATTAGAGTAATTAAAACATAAATATTTAGTCTCAAGTGCGAGTGTGAGTCTCAAGACATGGGACGGACACTTGAGACTTGAGACTCGCACTCGCACTAAAATAATGTCCACAATATCTCTTGAAACAAAACCGGAAGAAGTAAAAGAAACTCTTGAAAGAGAGGCTGACAAAGAAACTCAAAAAATTCCTAAGAAGAAGCAAAAAAAGAGTTTTATACAGCGTCTGAATGAAATTGGGACAATCTCATCTAAAGAAGTTTTGGAATTTACCAGACATCTATCGGTTATGCTGGGTGCAGGTGTTACGATTTTTGAAGCTATTAAATTCTTACAGGCACAATCAAAAAATAAGGTATTCCAAGCACGTCTGAATGCTATCATCGAAAGCCTTAACAATGGGCAGTCTCTTTCAAATTCTATGCGTAGATTTCCCAAGATATTTCCAGCTATTTATGTGAATATAATCCAAGTCGGAGAAGAATCAGGGTCACTTCCTGAAACTATGACTGATTTGGCTGACCATATGGAGGAAAGCGACAAATTCAGAAGTAGAGTAAAGGGGGCATTGATATATCCGAAGATTATCGGAATTGTGATGGTGTCATTTATTTTAATCCTTATCGTATTTGTGCTACCGCGCATTCTTACGGTTTTCGAAAGCCTTGGAGCAGAGATACCTTTGGCAACACGAGTGATGATTAGTACAACTGATTTTATTAATAATAATATTGTATTTATACTTGTCATTGTGTTTGGAATGGGCTTAGCAATTTATCTTTCATTAAAGAACCCTAAAGTAAGAAGATGGCGTGACCTTTTCTATTTAAAAGTACCTTTAATAGGGCATATTGTGCTTAACTACAATACTGCTCAGGTGGCACAGCATTTTGGCACTTTATTTGCAAGTGGTATAACAGTTGTCAAAGCTTTAGAAATAACCGGAGGAGTTGTCAATAACATAATTTTTAAAGAGGAAGTGGAATATATGGTAGATAAGATAAAAGGAGGAGCAGCATTATCGCAAAGTTTTCCGGAAGATTCACATTTTCCCCAGATGTTCACAAAACTTATCAATGTAGGAGAAAGGACAGGTAAACTGCCCCATGTTGTGGATTATATGAAGAATTACTACAAAGGACTTGTTGATAATGATGTAAAAAATATTACTACCATTATTGAACCTGTGATTATGATAACGCTTGGGCTTCTTATCGCTGGTTTGGTAATAACAGTAATCGGTCCTATTTATCAATTAATCTCAAACATAAGCGGATAATGAGTATATATATAGGTAAAAACAAAGGAAAAAATTCGCATTTCAGATTTCGCATTTCTGATTCAATTTCGCATTTATCATTCTTTGTGTTGCAATTATTGAAAAAAAGAAAAAATGCTAAATATAAAATACTAAATAGGAATGCGAAATACGAAATCAGAAATGCGAAATCAGTAAAGGGTTTCAGTTTAATGGAGGTGTTAATAACAATGTCCTTATTCCTATTAACAGCTAGTATGGGTATTGGCGCATACTTTCAATATTATCAGACAGCACTAGTTAATGCAGATATAGATAGTACTCTTACTTTAATGAAAGATACGCGATTTAAAGCCTTAAAAAATCCTACAAACTCAAATTACGGAATTCATATAGATTCTGCTACTAGTTCACTTATTAGTTTTCGCGAAACTTATACTCCTGGATTAATTGAAAATATAGTTGTGGAGTTAGAGCAGTTAGATATTAAGTCGTTAGATCTAGCCCCAAATATAGGAGCAACAAATGAAATTCTTTTTGAAAAACAAACAGGAAAAACCCAAAACTCAGGAACTTTTACTATCGGAAATCTTAATACAAATCATACTTTTAATATTAATGTACAAGGAGTGATTAATTAATTTGTGATTCATGATGGGGGAATGGTGATTCATGATTACCTATTGTAAATCACCCATCAAAATTCACCCATTTAAAAAGTAAATGCCAAAACAAAAAGTAAATCATCGTAATCCAAAAGGTTCTACCATTATAGAGCTGATAATCGTTATTGTACTTTTTATAATCCTGGTACCCGCATCGCTTAGCATATTTGTCAGTGCGCGCAAGATTTCCGGGCAAGCTTATATACAGCATCAGGCAGCTATGACTCTTGGTGAGACTAATGACATTTTACGATATTTAAGAAATCAGGGTTTTGATCTTTTGATAGACGGAAGTTTCTATTTAATCCGAAATCCAGGTACCGGTTCATGGCTCGTAAAAAACGATTTACCTGATATAGATATTTATGAAAGGTTTATAACAGTATCAAATGCCATGCGTCATGATGGATCAAACGATTTATATTTACCTGGCGATTCAGGCCCAAATCATGAAGACTTAGACACTAAAAAGATTGATATCCAGATATTGTGGTCACCAGATTATTTACCGTTGGATACAATATCTCAAGCTATATACATAACTAATTGGCAGAAAATAATAACTTATGCCTCCTAAAAATTATAATTTTATTAATTAAAAAGTAAGATGTTTAAAATATTTAAAAATACAAAAGGTATAGCATTAATAGAGCTATTGCTATATAACTCAATATTTTTAACATTACTACCCACCTTATTAGTATATTCAATACAATCTTTGCAATTAAATAATTTCAGTAATGTTGAAAAGAATGTAAATGCAGAAATACAATTTGTAAGTAAGCGGGTATATGATCTTGTTGCTGAAGCAAGATATGTAGATGTGGAAAATACTACATTTGATGAGCAGGCGGGAAAGCTTACTCTTGTTATGCATGATGATTCAGTTATTTCAATTGAAAGAAATGCAACTACAGATAGAATAGAGATAACTGAGGACGGAGTAATGAGCAATCTATCATCAGATAATGTTGATGTTGAATATATGTATTTTGAAAGAATCCCGGATGAGCTAAATGACCCGGAAATAGTGTTTGGGGTCGCAACAAATTTAAAAATATCAGGTCTTGTTGATAAGGGCATAACTCAGGAGCACATCATTTACGCCAATCTGGTAAATGGGGATTTTGATGGTGACGGCGTTCCTAATGATCAGGATGACTTCCCAAAACATGATGAGTGTGGCGCTGATTCTGATGGAGATGGAATTTGTGATGAGAGCGATAATTGTGTATTAGACTTTAACCCTTTTCAGGAAGATTTTGATAGCGATGGTATAGGTGATGTATGTGATAGTTCAATATTTTTTGAGGGAGGCGAAGGTGAAGGAGAGGGTGAAGATGAGGGACTTGGAGCGTTTAACTGTAGCCCAGATGATGGCGACAACGGCCTTATCGCTTTAATAAATATGGAGCCTCCAATGCCTCCTGGACCGCTTAAGAACATACTTGTTAGCTCGTCTCCATTATCTCCAGCTGTTTTAATGGCTGTAGTAGATAGGAATCCACCGCTTCCAGATGGTATTCTTCAGCAAATATTTACACTTAATACGAAGCTTTCTGATACAGAGCCTTTAGACGTATATTCAGCAGTTCTTGATATGGATTTAGCCGCAGGCACAAGAAATAATATAATTAAAGCTCAAGATAAAGCAGATGATTATGCTTGGCAGGGAGACAGCGAAGTGCAAGAGGCTTTATATAAAGTTGAATTGGATCAGGAAAATGGTAATGTAAAGTTTTATGATGCTGATTACCCACTTGGTGAGGGAGAGAATATAAAAACAGATATATTCATAATCGAAGTAGAAGGGGCATCAGGAGTAGTTGATGTAATAACACACGCAACAGGCCTTGATACAAATACAATTACTGCTGTAGGGGAAAGTGTTACTGATAGTAATGGATTTATTACTCGCCTTGAGAGCATAAATGGAAATAGTTATGCGTTTACAGTAAGCAATATTTCAAATGAAGACCCGTTAATTTCAGTTACTTTCGGATTTGGATTGGGTGCAACAATAGTAGATCCCGTTACACCCATATATATATCTTACAGATTCGTATATTACTGCCCTGGTGGATGTGATGAGAATTGCGGTGATATTGGAACAGGCATTACTGAAGGTATCGTGCTTACAGATGATTGTTATTTATGGGATGAAAGTTTCCCTGAATGGTGTAGTAAATGGCTTACAAATTCTGATAATGATTCAGTAAATCCTGCATATGCCGGCGGTACACAGGAAGGTGAAGAAACTGTGTATTGGGAAAAAGAAAGTAAGACAATCCTATCTATAGGGCAAATCAGCGAATTAAAAAGTATTACTGTTGGCGGTGAAATTGCTTATCAAAGCGCAAATCAGTTTTTCTGCGATACCTTGGAAGCAGATTGTCCTATGAAAGGTAGTTTGGTAGGAGGTCAGGATGTTGAGTTATATAACTGGATATCAGAAACCTGGGAGTCAATTGGTACACTTGGGTTAGATGGCACAATAAGTAATCAGCAGGCATTTGAAATTAAATATGATGGCGCTAATCCCCAGAGATTTGTAGGAGGAGACGATGGAAGACGTATAAAATTTCGCATGAAATTCAATTGGAATGGAGTAATTCCCGAAGGAGGAACCAGCGCTCCTGCATTTATGTTAATCGATTATTTTGTTTTACATTTAAAATGGTAATAAACATAGAGGCTACATCGAGGCTACAATGGTGGCTACAATCGAGGAACTTATTACACCACAATAGTAGCCTCAAAGCGAAGCGAAGTAGCCTCAACGTAGCCTCAAAGCGAAGCGAAGTAGCCTCAACGTAGCCTCAAAGCGAAGCGAAGT
>JAOZLT010000071.1:7502-7587 GCA_029934675.1 Candidatus Altimarinota bacterium
AGCCTCAACGTATCCTCAAAGCGAAGCGAAGTAGCCTCAACGTAGCCTCAATAGTAAACATGAAAAACCTTATAAAAAATCACAA
>JAOZLT010000072.1:0-3993 GCA_029934675.1 Candidatus Altimarinota bacterium
TTAAGCCTAAAGCAACTCTTGCAGAAACAAAAAAGATGCTTGAGGATCAGATTACCATGTTTCGGCAAAAGGCTAAACTCATTGGTAATCGTGAGAAGTTTGAAGTAATCAGGGAAGAACTTTTAGATTACATCAAAGAGCAAGGGTCTGACTTTAATTCAACTCTGGATAGTCATAACCTGAAATTGGTTTTGCTTGACAACAGGAAGTATTCCGGTGACAATAAAATTCAGATTGCCAACAATGCTGTTATCAATGATATTCTTGGGATCTTACTTGTAAGAGTAAACCAAAGAATAGCAGAGTTGGAACTGGAAATTATTTCCTGATTTTTTAAAAGGGGCTTTGCCCCTTTTTTTGTTCGGGCTAAAAACTGTAAAAACCATTCAGGAATTAGGGGATTGTTTTGCTATGACTATCCTCCCTGGTACTTCTTAAAATTCTCGGCCTGTTCAAAGATTTCCTTAAATACTTCATCACGAGTAATAGGGGGATAATCATTTTCAGCCAGGAGTATTATCAAATCGGCTTTGAGTTCAGCTTTAATATCGGTACGCTGGTTCCAGTCGGTATACTTTGCTTTGTCATCAACAACCTTCTTTACTTCCTTTGCTAAAAAGATAAGTTTATCCTCCGGATACGTAAAGTCGTATTTGTGGGCAATGGTCTTAAGAATATCATAAAAAGCCTTTTCCTCAAAATCAATCCCCATATCATTAAATGACTCTTTTTCTTTTTTTAGTGCGTGGTATAAATCAATGATTTCTTCGGTAAAATCTTCCAAAACCTCACTGCGTAAAACATCTTCTTCTTTACGCTCATTATACTCATCAACCAATGATTTCATTTTCTTAGAAAAATCTATCCCTTTAATTTTATTTACTTTTTTGAAATCAGTAATCGCCCTGGCAAGAAGTTTCTGAAGTAATTTTATTTTGGTATTGGGAAGTTTTATTCTATCAATCTTTGCCAGATAATCTTCATCAAAGATGTCAATCTTACTTTCACCTTCTTCTCCTAATTTGAATATCTCCTCCACCCCATCACTCTCGAGTGCTTCTTTTATCATTTCAACTACTCTGGCATTCATTCGGGCAGCATCAGGAGTATCTCCTTTTGTGAGTTTGAAAATTATGGACCGTATTGCCAAATAGAAGTGAATAGTATCGCGTTCATTCTGACTAAACTCTTCGCTGCCGCATGAAATATCGTATGCTGCTTTTAGCCGTTTAGTAAGTCCCATAAACCGGTTCTCCAACGACTGTGTTAATTGAACAAACTCGGCTGCCCTGTTAAGGCATTGAAGTTGCTGTAATGGCTCACCATAAAAATAATGGGAACTATCAAACTTATTAAATATTCTCGCTAATAAATCAAGTTGATCTTTAACAGCAATAATTGATTGTGCAATATCTTCAATATTCTTTTTATCACCTTTCGAATATCTCTTTAATGCTTTATTCATCTGGGTTTTAATACCAATATAATCTACCACTAAACCCTTTTCTTTGCCTTCTACTTTTCGGTTTACCCTTGAAATAGTCTGTATCAGATTGTGTCGCTGTATTGGTTTGTCAATGTACATTGTATCGAGGAATGGCACATCGAAACCAGTTAACCACATATCCACTAAAATGACTATTTTAAAATTTGATTTTACATTCTTAAACTGTCGCCCTAACTCTTTACGGTATTCTTTTGTCCCCAGTAACCTATATAATTCAGCATCATCATCCTGATTACGGGTCATTATCATTTTAATTCTCTCAATTGGCTTAATCTCATTCCTCTCTCCCGTTGTTAATACTTCCTCTTCCTCACCCATTCTTTCAACGGCCCATTCGGGACGTATGCTAATAATGTTTTTATACAATTCGAAGGCTATTGGACGGCTGCTGCACACAAACATGGCCTTTCCTTTAATGGTAGCACCTTCTTCGATTCGTTTCTCATAGTGTTTAACAAAGTCCCAGGCAACAGTTTTTAGCCTGTCGGGATCGCCTAAAATAGCATCCATTTTTGCTGTTACTCTCTTGCTCTCTTCTATTTGATGGACATTAGCACCTTCTGTTGCGCATTTTTCATAATACTCTTCAATTTCTTTAAGTTTTTCATTGTCTAGCAACACTTTAGCAGCACGACCTTCATAGATTATGTTCACTGTTATTTCATCAAATGTAGATTCTTCCATTGTATACGAATCTACTATCTCCCCGAATACATCCAGAGTGGAATCGATTGGAGTTCCTGTAAAACCAACATAAGTAGCCATGGGTAACGAATCGTGCAGATGTTTTGCAAAACCATAAACCTTTTTAACACCTTTCTCTGTTATCAGTAGTCTTTGATCTAAATTGGTCTGACTTCGGTGGGCCTCATCCGAAATACAAATTACATTGGTTCTGTTTGTGAGTAAATCTATGTCTTCGTTGAACTTATGTATGGTAGTTAAAAACACTCCGCCACTATTTCTTCCTTTCAGGTGCCTTTTTAAATCATTTCTGCTCTCGACACTTATTATATTTTCATCACCTATAAAATCCTTTGCGTTGGTAAATTGTGCGGCAAGTTGATCATCCAGATCATTGCGGTCAGAGATCAGTACAATTGTAGGGCTTGCAAAATGCTTACTTTTCATTAACAAACGTGTTAAGTAAAGCATTGTATAACTCTTGCCACTCCCGGTGGCGCCAAAATAGGTTCCACCTTTACCATCACTCATGGGGCGCTGATGCAGTTTTATATTTTCATACAGTTTTCTTGCTGCATAATACTGAGGATAGCGACAAACAATTTTCTCATCTTTTTTAGAAGTGTCGGGTATAAAAATGAAATTCCTGATAATATCTACCAGACGTTGCTTGTTAAACATCCCGTGTATTAATGTGTATAAGGAATCAATTCCATCCACTTCCTTATCCAAACCATCTGTTTTACGCCATGCATAGAAAAACTCATAGGGTGCAAAAAACGAACCTGCCTTATTGTTAATACCGTCACTGATTACACAAAAAGCATTGTATTTAAATAATTCGGGAATATCTCTTTTATAGCGTACTGTAAGTTGAATGTATGCATTATGAATTGTGGCTTCTTCGCGTATGGCACTTTTAAATTCAAACACCACAAGCGGCAAACCATTTATATACAAAATACCATCGGGTATACGTTTTTCGTAACCGTAAATCTCCAGTTGATTGACGATCTTATAAATATTATTGTCCCGCTTGCTCCATTTCAACCTGGCAGTTTCGGCTGCTTTTTGTTTGCTTACAATACTTGTGGTTGGTAATAATTGTTCTTCTGCAAGTAATCCCTGAAAATCCATTAACTGGATATATATATCTTTTTTACTGCGGTCCTCACGTTTGAAAACAAAACCATCAGAAACCATTTTCATAAAGGCTTTGTTGCTTTCGTAAAGATCGGAGGATGGCAGTCGTTCGAACTGACGAATGATAGTATTAACCTCCTGCTCGGTAATCTCATCATCCTCGTATCTTTCGAGCAAGTATTTCTTCAGGTCTTCTTTGATAAGTACATCCGACGGTTCACGAATAATTTCTGCCCCCAGAACATGAGGTATTTTTTCCTCTCCCAGGAGTTCAATAATTGCTTTTTCCAATTGTTCTTCGGTGAATTTCATAATCAAATTACTATTTTGGATATACTATCTGCCAACCCTCATACCAACCTTTCTGCCAACCTTTCTTTCGTGAATAGCATAGTTTATATTTTATTCTTAATTAATACACCCAGTTTTGTTAGTCTGTACTTTTGCGAACTACTTTTAGGCTTTTCCGGTATCGTCATCTCTATTAACTTTAATTTTAATGCAGGTTGTATGTAATGATATAAAAATGTAGGTCTATGTTTTAAGCCTAATATTTCCATTATTTCATTTGTTGAATAAACGCCTTCTTCTATTTGGGATATTAGTTTTTTTACTTGTTCGGTGACTTGTTCGGTGACTTGTTCGGTGACTTGTTCGGT
>JAOZLT010000072.1:4093-7081 GCA_029934675.1 Candidatus Altimarinota bacterium
GTTTTTTTACTTGTTCGGTGACTTGTTCGGTGACTTGTTCGGTGACTTGTTCGGTAATATCCTTTTTATCAATATAATCTTGTTCGAAAGGGAAACTTATTTCTAAGAAATTATCTGAAATTTTGAATATACTTTCATCATAAGATTTTAAAATACGACGAATGCCTGAACCTAATTGCTCAACAAATCTTAAATCTTTGTAAACACGCATTAGTTCACGATTGCGGGGCATTGAACGACCTGCAAAGAATTCTTCGGTATTTAACCCTTGTGTTAATCCTCCGTATGATGTAATAGTTAATCTATCGGAATATATTTCTACTACAGGCGGTACTTCCGATGTATAATTGTTATGAACCACTGCATTTATCAATGCTTCTCGAAGTGCAGTTTTATTTATCATCTGCTTTTGTAAGCGTTCGGCATTTCCTGTAACTCTGACAAAAGTTTTATTCTCGATATTTAACTTTTCAAGAATACTATTTGTTGCTTTTATAACTGAACAATAACCAAACTCTACATTCTCTATAAGGTCTGTTTTATCTGTTCCTGCGTATTTTGCAACTTTCATCGATACAGCATTATTATCGGCTAACAAATACGCTACATAATTAAACTTACCTTCGGGGGTATATAATTCTAAACTTTTCAGGAATTCATCATTTAATTCAAAGCCTTGTGTATTGTAATATATTTTAAGTTGTTCGAAAGTCAGATCCTGACGATTAGAAACAATTTTGCTCAATGAATTTCGTGTTCGTTTCGAATATAAATCGTCAATCATACGTTCGGGCATAGGTTCTGATGCCGAACCCAAACGTATAAAACAACCCTTTTTGGTCATGCCAAATTTTGTAAGATAGTATGGCTTTTCCGAACCACTTGCTACAATTATTTTTATAATATCCCTTCCATCTTTTTCTTCATTTATTACATCGAACAAACCCATACACGATGGTTGAATATTGTTTTTTAAGCGGTCTTTTATTTTTAATTGCACGGCATCGGAATCTTCTAAACCAATGGTATTGCCATTTTTATCGATTCCGATATAAATAACACCTCCCTCACGATAATTTAAAAAAGCAATTACTTCCTTCTCCAATTTATCAGTTAACTCTTGCTTATATTCTATCCTGTTTGATTCGGCCATAGTATTTCTTTATTGAAGACTGTGCTCAAAGTTATTTATTTTATTTAATATGCTGCTTACCTCCATGGTAAAAGTTATATAGGTGAATACATGCTTTTTAAGGATTATGTTCTTTTTATCCTTTATGTACTCAGCCATTTTCAATATAATTTCTTTTTTAAAGGTGAAATAAATGTCCAGTATATTATTAAAAAAACTGGACATTTATCATTGTGTTATAGATTGATGTACTCTAATTTTTCTTTTGTGATTTTTGCTTAATAAAATATTCTTCCAATGTATTAACCAATGTGATTGCTTCTTCCAGTATTTCTGAAAAAACAGTTATATAATTATCACCACTAATTTTGAACTTTTCCTTTGCTTTAACGTATTTCGAACCTTTTCGATGTGCACTTCCTGATGATCTTAATGTTTGTAAATCACGTAAGAACTGAATCATGTCAGGGAACCTTAACTTATTTGAATCTAGAAAAGCCTGAAACTTATCAATTCCTTTTGCCCTTTCTTTTAATTTAACAGTTATTTCCGTCTTTAATTTTTTCTCATTTAAGGAGTCAATGATAATTTTAGTTAACGATAAAATTTGTTCGTCAAATTCTTTTTGATTCTCATTTAATGGAATATGTAATGTTTTAAAGTGATGCATGTCTTCCTTTTCAAGAGGATTAAATAGATACCAACCAAATTTTTCAAGCCATTTTTCCTGAAACCTATTGAAAGCATATTTAAAGTACAGATCTGCCTCATTTGGGTCACTAAACTTACCTTCAAAACTACGTTCCCAAGTTGCTCTACTTAATCCTTCTTCAGAATAAAAATTGAAACTCCTCCAGTAAATTTGTTCTTTATGTAGTAGTTCTCCCAGGTCTCCTAGAAAAACTACCACATAATCTGGATGATTGTTATCTAGTCTTAAAGTCCAAAAACCGTTTCTCCTTATAATACCATCATCAACCTCATAATCTGTTGGGTTTGCATAGTATTTTGCAAGAACTTCCTTTCTAAAGTAAACAGAAGTGAGATAATGAGGTGATTTAGGGTTTTGACCAAAATTATTTGCTAGATAATCTTCATCACATGTGTGATAGAGTTCGCTACCATTTTCATCTATACCAATAATAAAATCTTCATATTTACGATTTTCATTTCCCCAGATACTAGGTTTGTAATCCTTAATACCACGAATAATCTTTTTACCTAATATCCACCCTTGAGATTTTCTTGCATCCCGAAAGTTATAATCTCTAATCAGTTGTGAGTAAATTATTTCTTCTTCCTCAACCACTTTATCTAATGGGCTGACACCTAATTCTTTTAAAGACCTTTCTGAATAACACATAAATTCAAAAAACAGGGCAAGACTCATGTTACGTGCCGAAATGTATTGTTTCAGATATTTGAGTTTTATTCTTACTTCGTTGTCGGAAATTATAGCAGTCAAATCCTGATCTCCATTATCATCAAAATAATAAAACTTATTATCCTTTTCATACAAATTGTGAAACAAACGGAACTCTTCTGAAAGTTCAAAGTGCCGTTCGTCAATCCCAGGAAAATCTCTCCAATAAACCAAATGCTCAATTCCATTTGCCGAATTACGCTGGTACTCAATCACTTCCTCTTCTTTATCATAATATGAAACAAAACCCGGTCTGCCCGTTTCAGTAAAATTAATATCCCAACCATGGTTTTCAAGAGATTGCTTAACCCTTTCGCTATTTACTAATGCACAAAAAAAAGTTTTTCGATAATTTTGATTCTCATCACCAATAAATAAAACAGTTACCCATTCACTTTTTCCTATTTTGTCAAGTGTCTTTAGTAAATCTTCA
>JAOZLT010000073.1 GCA_029934675.1 Candidatus Altimarinota bacterium
TCCTATCTTGAAATCCCTTTTCTTTTTATGCTACACAAAAAATCTTCACCGTTCAGAAAGTTAACGGGACACTAGTGAGCTAAATCATCCCGGTTTTTTAAGTTTGGCATAAGGTTTAAAGCGTAGCTCGAAAAGTATTTTCGCCATCTTAGTAGAATTAATTTAATAAATTGGTATAACCAAAAAGTGAATACCAGAGCTATTTATACCTTAATTATACAAAAGAGACTTCCTCTGCAACAATTAAGTCTCTTTTTCGGAAGGTGAGTAGCAAAATTGGAGATAATTTAGAACAAAAAACGGACTACTTTCGTAATCCGTTTTCCTTATTCAGTTTTATGAGCGACAGATATCAGGTGAAGTCTATCACGAGTTTACCGAATTATTGATCTTCACGTGGTGGACGAGCTTCGTTAACAACGATACTTCTTCCATCAAGCTCTTTATTATTCCACATTTCGATAGCTGCTTGAGCTTCTTCTTCTGTTGACATTTCAACAAAACCGAAACCTTTAGAGCGACCACTCATGCGGTCTGTGATGATAGTAGCTGATTCAACTGTACCAGCTGCTGCAAACGCCTCCTTTAGAGCGTCTTCAGTGGTTTTCCAAGCAATACCACCAATGAATAATTTATTACCCATGTTATAAGTAATTAAAAAAATAAACTGCAATAAATTCTAATTTACAGTTTACTTGACGAACAAATAACACCTAAACTTAGAAAACTTGCAAGGTGGAGTATAGTCTAATTAAACAAAAAAGCAACTTAAAATACCCTCTTATTGGCTACCAATAGACTTCAGATTAACTTCTAATTTATTGTAGTTTATTTTTTTCAATCAATCGACACCTTTCCGACTTGTACAGGCTAAAAAAGGCTGAGGGGTTGATATATATTGATTTTTTGCTAATATTACATACTTTATTATTAAGTTTATATCCTCCAATTATTACAAAAGGCTACTTAGGGAACACTCAAAAAATTGTCTTCCAGATGAATTAAAATCTGACTACAGAGGGGAATTGAGTAAGTTAGCCGAAAGAGTAAGACTTGTTTTTGAACAGGCCTTGCAAAACAATTCAGATAGAACAGCTACAAGAAAAGAGGTGGCGGGGACAGTGCTAATTTCTTGGATAAAAGAGAGGTTGGCACATAAGCAATGCGATAAATACTGCAATCTTATGAAATCTCAAGGTAAGCCACCATTGGAAAAGCCAGATTATTTTAGAAAATATAAAGGGGCTAACAGTATTTATGATAGATATAAGTATATTGAATCTTCTGGTATTAAAATTGGTTCACAGGTTAGACATAGATATAAGTATATAACAAAAATATTCGAGATAATAGGAATCTCAGTTGATTGCAAACTTATATTCAAACGGTTAGGTAAAAAGCATTTATCTAGTCAGGAACCCACGATTTATGAAATGGTTTAAAGTTAATCCGAATATTTTCTAATCTCCAAAATTATCGGGCTACTGATGGTTTGAAAAGGAGCGCCTTGTTGAGTAGTACAGTCGTGATATAGACAGCAGTTTTCAATCTCGATTTCAGCTCCGTTTGCAGTCATATTCGTTATTTTACCAGTGTATATTCCCTTAGAAACACCTTTGTATCCAGATAGGTTGATTTTAGAAGGACCGATATATATACCCGCACAGTTTACACCTACACCTGGCGCATCTTCCATATTGCCATGTGGGTGAGGCTCTCCCCAATGCATATCGATTGAGAATGTATTATTTTCTTTGTTATACCCTTCGCTTTCAGGATCTAAGTTGAATTTTAAATATCCAGCAGCGCGTGTGGTCCAGCCTGCTTCAAAATCTGCGGTTGTATCTTCACATGGTACAGAAAATGCGTTTTTAATCTGCTCAAATTCGTACCACACACTCCACTTCGTCTGATAAGCATAATCCACTTTCTCAGGTGCATCTGTTTCAGGTTCACCATCCGCAACAGCATCGATAGTCGTATTAATATCTACTGTACCGTTTTGTACAGGAAAATGTATTACCGCAGTTCTGTCTTCTTTTTCATCTATATGAAAACAGGTCTTTTTACTTTCTATTTTTATCTTACTTTCAGATATATCCTTTTCCATATCCGCATTACTAAAAATAAGAACCACTCTTTCTAAATCTTCGTCCTCATTTTCCAGGCAAAAAGACCTTCTTTTATTCTTGGTCCAGTCCTCAACCATTTTTTCTCCATTTTTCAAATATATAACAGCTTTAATGGAAGCTTTATCTGATTTTGATGTGAATTTATCCAGATCATTAAATGTGATTTTTTTGTAACCATCAGGATTTGTATCAGTAATCAAATTATTCACCTGAATAAGATCTGCTGAAAGAGGTACTAATTTTTGAATATCAATATCATCATCTCCGCCAGAATAGTAGAAGTCCTCAGAAGTATCAGCATCAAATGAAGAAAGTAGAGGAAACGGTCCCATGTCCATATAATACTGTGCAGGTTTTTTATTATAATTCCATAAAGTAAATTTCTTCCATTGCTCTTTAAATCCTCCTTCAATATTTTTATCTATTCCTTCCAGACATGAATTTCCATCACAATATTCCCATGACTTCCTCATAAAATCATTATCAAAATTTTCTGTTATAAAGTAGGCCATGATATACGCTCCATAATGGTGGTTAGTCGGCGGGTTTTCCTTGTCGGCCTGAGAGGTTGGATGAGGTATGAATCTGCGAAGCCATCCATGTTCAGAATTCACTTCCGGATAGATAAAATTCTCGGACCAAACCGCTGTTGCCTCACCCCACCAGTTATCTTTTACAACATCATAATCATATGTGTACTGAAAAGCATGAAAAAGCTCATGAGCAAGAACTGTTTTTAATTGATTGTCTTTATTTAACCCAATGCTGTAATTAATAATAATGTATCCAGGAGTCGGGGTATCATGTTCAGCATAAGTAAGTCCAAGAGTACTACTGCCACAAGGGGCTACATAAATATCATACTTACTATCTCCTCCTAATGTCCCATCACTCATCAGCTGTTTATTTAAAAGGGTTTCATATTCGTCGATGATAGAATCATTATCCAAAAAGCCTTTAAGTTTTTTAGCCATAGCCTTGCCGGTGGTAGCATCTACTAAAGTTGTTCCGGTAGTATTAATATTATTCATGGAACCAGATATACTTGGATACCAAATTTTTACTTTACCATCAGCGGATATAAAAAATTCTGTATAAGCTGATGCTCTGGTCGCATGGGCATTTGGAATGAGCCAGCTGATTTCCGCATTATCTGTAGAATTTCCATATCTCAAATTCACCCAGCTACCTTCCTCTTCCGGTCGTTTATGATAAGGTTCTAAAAGCTCTTTTGTTTCTGCGCTTAGTTCCTCCCATCGGGAATTCATTTCATAAACAATAAATGTACCTTCACGGAAAATTCTTTGATCATAAAGATTCTCCGATAGACGGTCATCGCCGAATAATGCATAGATTTTATAAACCAACGCTGTTTCAGAGTCAATTTCCCCATCTTCCAATGCCTGATCTATTTTTTCCAAACTGTTTTGTCCTTCGGCATTAATAGCATCAAAATAAGCTTGAATATCTTCAGAATATCCCTTACTTGAGCTTCCATTTCCGAAAGCGAGATACCCGATAACGATTAAAACAACCGCTACAATTCCAATATAAATGGCAGTCTTTTTATTCTTTTTAGAAAGTTCCATAATGATTTGATTAAGTGTCTAATTGGGGGCGAGAGGCAGTATAACACGAATTGATTTTGCTTGATATCGATACTCGATGGACACTTCGCTTGATATCGATTGGCTGTAATAAAGCTTCAAATCCACCGAGTCTACCGAAATCCACCGAAATTTTTTCTGGACTAAAATTGATTCTTATGTATAATTCAAACCTCCAAAATGAGAATCAGAAATCAGCCTGCCCCGCAGTAGGCGTGGGAAATGCGAATTCTGAAATAATATCGTTGCCCTTTAAAACCACAGTCAAATCGGAAACTGCTTGGCATTCGACTAATGATGGTCGATGTCAGACATATTTCCGGTTTTCTATTGGATGGAGATGAATAATGGTAAAAAATTTTTTTTATACTGAGCTCGAGGCACTTGGCTCTTTAATACGCATGCCCTTTGCTGTGTCATTAGCAATCCTAATGATTCTGTACTATTTTGGCCAGGTCGGATTCAGTCCGTACACTTCTCATAATATTAGAGATGAGCAAAGTGCTTACGAGAACTTCAAGCAATCATGGAACCACCTGTTTAAGGTCGTCTATATGCCATTTTACAAACTCCTGCAGGGCTTTGCCGAGCTGATCGCCGACGGTCTTATCGCGAAGGTGAAGCCATGCAAGAAATAAGAAAACCGAAAGAAAGGGTTCGTCGTTCGCGTCGAGCCCTCTTTCCTATATGTAAATTTATGGGGTCATTAATTGCTTAATTCACTCTCATTTAAATAAATATTGAGCATTATGTCTACAGGATTATCTACAAAGGCAACAACTTTATCAATTCTTAATAGCATTTTATAAACATTTTCTTCAGGTAAATTTCCCAGAGAACCTCTAATTGCTGCGCATATTCCAGCATATATTTCCTCTTGTAAATCTTGCCCAAGACCAGAAAAAGTAACTTCATCTTCATCAAGAATAATATTAATTTTACGTTGAATGCCATATAATTCAATAAAATCTATAAAATCCTGGATTTCTGGAATATCAATTTCACTAGTATGAACCTTAATATTAGCAATATTATTACGGTTAGTTTGTACAGTTTGCTCCGTAACATCGTATAGAACTTCACCTTTATCACGTTCAGGTTTGGAGGACATATAATTTGGGGGGTAATTAATATTTAAATTGGCTTTTTGACTTTCGGCTGATTCTAAAATAGTGGATATCCCATTTCTAGATATCTTTATCTATCTTAAAAGGTGGATTAGTAAGCCAATTAAGAGGAATATTTTGTTCTAGTGTTTTTGATATAAAAGAGGCGATTGGCCAATGTCCAATATTCTCAGGTGGTTTAATAGGATTTTCCAGCATATCAACAACTAGAGCACGTAATTGTTCTATATTACGCATTTGAGACAATGTAGTAGCTTCAGCATACTGAGTAAAAAACTGATATTTTTCACATTCTTTGGAGTATTTATATTGTTTACTACAAGGCATGGCAATTTGATTAAGGTTGCTTATATTAACACATATAAATAGAAAGTCAAATAATTAGGTTATTGACAAATATATCACATATTGATATACTTTTGACATACAAAAGATATATAACTGATATACAAATGACTTCAACAACAATAAGAATCGAAAGTAGTATAAAGGAAAGCGCTCATAAGCTTGCAAAGGGGATAGGCTTTAGCTTTTCCGACCTTGTTAACGTACTGCTCAAAAAAGCAATACGAGAAGGCGGTATAGATTTAAGACACCCCACACTTACCGAAAATGGCTTTACTCCAGAATTTGAAGAGAATATTTTGAAAACCGAAAAAGAAGGTAAGTACGAAGAAAAATCCGTTAATAAGCTATTTAAAGGGAAAAAGAAGTATATCGCTTAATCAGTTTTTTTGTTAAATCGCATACTGAAATACTCTAACCTCATTTTTCAGCTCTTTAGCTAAAGCATCCTCCTGAAGCTCGAGATCGTATTTGGTTTGTAGGTTTAGCCAGAATTCAGGTGAGTTTCCGAAAAACTTTCCCAATCTCAAAGCTGTATCAGCGCTTATGGCTCTTAGCCCATGTACTATTTCATTTATCCTTCTTGGAGGTACATTGGTATCTTTGGCAACTCGATATTGAGTAATGCCAAGTGGCTTAATAAATTCTTCCATCAATATTTCCCCTGGATGTATTGGTTTCATTTTTTTAGGCATGATAATCGATTATTTCAATATTATAAGTATCGTTATTTTTCCAATTAAAACATATTCTCCATTGGTTATTTATTCGAATAGAATACTGGTCATTGTGTTCTCCCCTTAGCTTTTCAAGACGGTTGCCAGGCGGTATTCGAAGATCGTTTACATCTGTAGCCGCATCTATGATGAGTAATTTGCGTAAAGCCATTTTCTGAAGACCTTTCGACCATTCATTAGAATATCTTCTATTGAATACTTGTTCGGTCCGTTTACATGCAAAACTTTTAATCATATTCCCTTTCATCTAAATAATAACGTACCACGTTAATAATGTCAAGCGTTACTATTTAAAATATTATAAAATATAGTTTTAATAATAGTAAACATTTGTTCACCAGTCAAGTAAGTTTTATTAGTATTTGTTTTTCCCATCAGCCAACTGTAAAATATTAACTGTAAAATATTAACTATTAAATATGAGTAAGGTAGTAAGCGCCGTATTCGGCATCGGAATAGCAGTCGTTGTTTATGTAACCCTCTTACTCGGCATACAAGCCTTTTACCCGGAACCTGAGTACGAAGATTTTTGTACTGAAAAATCAAGAATCGCAGAGCCTTTTATGGGTTATGAAACATGCGAGGATAGCATGACAATGGGGGAGTGTAGGAGGAAAATGAGTGATACTGATATCAAGGAAGAAAAAAGAGATGAGTGTTACGAATCTTATGATACAGCCAGAGATGACTACGGCAGAAACTTCTTCATCATTGCCAGTATACTCGGATTACTAGCCGTAATAACCTCTTACTTCCTTCTCGGTATCACAAGTATAAGCATCACAAATATCAGCTCAGGCATAGCCGCCTCCGGTATCATCATGATTCTATGGGCGTTTATGAGAGGATGGGAAAGTACTGATGAAAAACTCAAATTCGTTGTCGGCTTCATTATCGCCACAATCGTTATCTTCTTAACGGTGAAGTTGAATAAGAAGGAGGGGAAGAAGTAATTTTAGATTTCACAATTCGCATTTCTGATTCTAACCCCAATTTATCTTTCCTATACCATCTCCAAATCCCACAAAAACCCACACTACTTATGCCATCTCCGAGCCTGCCTACCGGCAAAGGCAGGCCTCATCGGAGGTCTATAAAAACCGTACACTTAA
>JAOZLT010000074.1:0-4165 GCA_029934675.1 Candidatus Altimarinota bacterium
TCAACGATGTTAGTCGCTTTGATTATTGGCGCTATTTATATATTTCGTAAAAATATTACCGAAATTTCTCCTAATTTGTTTTTAGGAATTATAATGTTCGTAGTATTTGTCCATCTGTTATTTATTTTGTTTAGTTTTGTGATGCCTATGGGGAGAGTTGCGAAACAAGTTCGAAATTTGTTATCGGGAAAGAATTATCAACGACTTAAACCGACAACGGTAGATGAAATCGGAATGTTTACACATTTTTTTAATGAAATAACTACCGACTTGGAAAAAATCTCATATGATGTTAAAGAGCGAAGACGTATGTCATCCGAATTAGATATCGCTGCACAGATTCAAAAAGATGTTCTACCAAAAAATGCCCCTGATTCGCCAGGTTTGGATATTGTTGCGAAGACGAGGTCAGCTGCGGAAGTTGGAGGTGATAGTTTTGATTTTTTGTCATCACCAGATGGCAACCAGACTTTTATCTATATCGGCGATGTTACTGGACATGGTGTGCCTGCAGGGTTGGTTATGATGATGGTTGATACAATTATAACCGCAATGGTTTCTTTAGGTTTAGCTAGCTCTCAGGATGTTGTTATAAACACAAATACATTATTAACGCCACGTATTAGTTCGCGTTTGTTTATGACTCTGGTTATGTTGCGTTGGGACGCTGTTATGCAGAAAATGTTTTATACAGGTGGTGGTCATGAGCATATTTTAGTTTACAGAGCAAAAAGTGAAAACGTAGAATCTTTTAAGTCTGGCGGTATTGCGCTTGGTATGATTCCGGATAATTCAAAAATTGCCAAAGAGCAGGAAATCCCCTTAGAAATAGGAGATGTTATTATGTTATATACCGATGGACTTACAGAAGCTAAAAGTCAGACAGGTGAAATGTACGGCGTAGAACGAATGATTGATTCCTTAAAGAAACATGGCTATTTACCTTCTTCGGAAAGTATTTTTGGACATGTAACACAAGACTTTGCAAATTTTGTACAAGAATATGTTCAAGTGGATGATATTACTATGATTGTTATCAAATATGTGGGTAGGGAGAAAAGTACAAAAACTAAACTTACTATTGCCGCGGAAAAAACTGTTAGCCAAAGTAAAATTTGGTCATGGGGAGACTGATAACTTCCTACATTTATAATTTCAAATTTCGAATAACCAAAATAATATTTCTGATTTTACATTTCCCACGCCTACTGCGGGGCAGGCTGATTTCTGATTTAATTTTTAATTCATAACTCATAATTCATAATTAGGAATAACCAATTTCGATTCGGCTGAGCTCGTCGCAGGCCAAAAGATTTCGAATGTAGAATTTCCAATCTTCTAATTTTGTAATAGTGAGCATAGCGAACGTTTATAATTTTGTAATAGCCTCGAAGAGGCGTTTTGTAATCTTCTAATTCATAACTCATAATTCATAATTGATAATCGGTATAACACAAATATATTCATATTTCTTAAAAATACAGACAACTTCCTTCATATATAACACTCAGTCGTATGAAAGTTATTGGAAGGATAAGCAAATAGATATAGGCAAAGATTATTTGAACTTAAATTGCAATAGATTGTCGATCTCGTCGAAGATTTGGATTGCGTAATGAAACTGTAGGTTCTATTGAATCTAAGTTTAGAACTTTGTTTACAATTATTTCTCCACTATCTTCATCTTCATCTTCATCTTCAAACATATCTCTTTTATCAATCCAATCAGCACCTATTCGTTGTGTTGGATCAAAAGCAATATTATCGTTAGCTGAAAGCTTTACACCAGTCATCCTTTCATCTGGAGAAATATTCGGAATCGAAGATGGTTTTTTGCCTTTAAACAATTTTTCCACAACAGTCCAAACTTCATTTCTTATTGTTTCTATATCAGTTTCATTCATACCTTCGGCAAGTGGTAATATGCCATTTTTCCATTCATACGTATTAGGACGATTGCCAATATTACTAAAATAACCTTTAGCAATACAGTCGCCAGTCTTATCTTTAATGGCATCATCAATATTAGTAGGGGATAAAACTAAGATATCCTCCGCCATAGTACGAATTAATGCAAAATGTGTAGTTATTGCATAAGCTTCATTTACATGCTGAGTATCATTTATATCATTATCTGTTAGACGTTCAATTTGGAACGGATAATCATTTTTATCTAGTATTTCAGTCTTCATATGGGGGCAAAATTAATAAACAACGAAAGGACTATACTTGATGTGAATGCTGGGTGTCAACAGTAATTTTATTATATTAATTTTCGCTCTCAAAATTACTTATATTTTCGTATGTAATCTTTACTAAAAAAGATTTGCAAATTATAGATATATCTATATATTGATAATGATAATCAATATCAATTAGGAATAATTATGCCAACAGTAACCGTTACAAGCAAAAAACACCGCAAATCCAAACAGAGAAAGGTAATACTCGAAACACTCAAAAGTGTTTACAATCACCCTACCGCCAAAGAACTATATAAGTTGGTAGAAAAAAAACTGCCCGATATTGGTATAGCAACAATTTATCGTAATCTTGATTTACTCGAGAAACAACATAAGCTTATAAAGCTTAAAAACAAAAAGAACGGAGAGAATAGATACGATGGTAAAGTTGAAAAACACTGTCATTTAATCTGTAGAAAATGTAATCGTATACAAGATTTGATGGATGTGGAAAAAATTATCATTAAATCCAAAAGTTTTAATAAATCAGGTTTCAAAATAGATCCCTTATATACTGAAATATTTGGTATATGTAGAAATTGTTACTAATTTTAATATTTAATAAATTTAATTTATGAAGCAAACTATACAAAATTTAACTAACGCCTTCATAGGCGAAAGCCAAGCGAGAAATAGGTATACAATTTATGCAAAAGTTGCCAAGAAAGAAGGCTATGAGCAAATAGCAGAGATTTTTGAGATTACTGCGAATCAGGAAAAAGAACATGCAAAATGGTTATTTAGGATGATTAATGACATAAAGAAAAAGTCGAATGAAAATTTGGATGCCATAAAAATTGAAGTTTCTGCTCCGACAATTTTAAGTGATACAAAAGAAAATCTCAAATCTGCAATTGCCGGAGAAAAATATGAATACACATCAATGTACCCTGAATTTGCCGATATTGCAGAAAAAGAAGGTTATTCGGAAATTGCAAAAAGGCTAAGGGCAATTGCCAATGCTGAAGAGTATCATGAAGAAAGATATAGAAAGCTACTAAAAGAATTGGAAGCAGGTACGGTATTTAAAAAAGAGAAGGAGATTTCATGGGTTTGTCGCAAATGCGGACATATTCATATTGGAACAGAGGCTCCCAAAGCATGTCCTTCATGCGGGCATCCAACTGCTTACTTTCAACCGAAATGTGAGGAATATTAAATCAATACTTATAATTTAAAATTAAATATTATGTTTAAACTGCCAAATCTCCCTTACGATTACAACGCACTTGAGCCACGTGTAGATGAAGAAACTATGAAAGTACATCATGATAAACATCATAAAGGTTACACAGATAAGTTAAACAGTGCGATTGAGAAACATCCTGAGCTTTTTGAAAAATCAATTGAAGAAATACTAGGTAATCTCGAAGCTATACCGAAAGATATTCGTTTAGCTGTTCAAAATAATGGTGGTGGTTATTATCATCACAATTTATTTTGGGAAATGATGAGTCCTGATGGAGGAGGGGAACCAACTGGTGAAATCTTGGATGTTATAATTCAGGAATTCGGGAATTTTAATAAATTCAAAGAGGAGTTCGCCAATGCAGCTTTAACTCAATTCGGGAGCGGTTGGGCATGGTTGGTCAAAGATAATACCGGAGCTATCTCAATTATAAAAACATCAAATCAGGACAGTCCAATTACCAATGGTTTAAAACCTCTGCTTGGCATAGACGTATGGGAACATGCATATTACCTTAAACACCAAAATCGACGACCAGAATTCATTGAAGCATTCTGGAATGTAGTGAATTGGGATAAAGTTAGTGAATTATATATATCATAACTCCGGAAGCGATGTCTAGGAGCGAGGACCGACCTACTAAGTTTCCGAAAGCGAGATTTGCTAACATCACCTCCTCATGTCTGGAAGCGAGATTTGCTAACATCACCTCCTCATGTCTGGAAGCGAGATT
>JAOZLT010000074.1:4265-6793 GCA_029934675.1 Candidatus Altimarinota bacterium
CATGTCTGGAAGCGAGATTTGCTAACATCACCTCCTCATGTCTGGAAGCGAGATTTGCTAACATCACCTCCTCATGTCTGGAAGCGAGATTGGCAATCTCGCCCACTGACTTACCAAACTACTAAGAGCGAAGATGATATGCTCGCCAACCGATACCCTTTTCGGAAGTGTGATTGGTAAAAGGTCATCGTTGACACCATCTTCACTTACCAATCCGCCCAATCACTAGGAGCGAAGATAGTAGTCTCACCCACCGACTTACCCAATCACTGAGAGCGAAGATGCTATACTCGCTCACCGACCTACCCAACCCTTGGAAGCGAGATTGGCGAATGGTCATCATGTTCTCATCCTGACACCATTCCTGCTCATCTTATTTACCAATCTCTCAGACTTACCACTCCCCGGAAGCGAGATTGGCAATCTCGCTAACAATTTTGTTTATGGAGAAACTTTTAGAACTTGTTTCGCATCTCAAAAACAGCGATGTTAAAAAACGAGTTGACTCTCGTATGAAAGAACTCAGTACCAACGGAAAAAACGGTAACATTAGTATTTTTAAAGAACTCTGTTTTTGTCTGATGACAGCGAATTACGATGCTCAGAAAGCAATTATAATCCAAGAAAAAATTGGAGATGGATTTCTAAGTTTGTCCGAAATAGACCTTGCTACTAAACTAAAAAAACTTGGCTACCGTTATCCAAACGTACGCGCAAAGTACATCGTAGAAGCCAGAAAACATAAAGACATCCTGTCTAACATCCTCCAAACCTATGAAAGTGATAAAGAAAGGCGTGAATGGTTCGAGAGAAAAGTAAAAGGATTAGGATTAAAAGAGTCTTCTCATTTCCTTCGTAATATCGGATACTCGGATTGTGCGATAATTGACTTCCATATAATAGATATTCTCGTGCGCTATAAAATAATCAAAAAACCTAAAACCCTAAACAGAAAAAACTATCTCCGAATTGAAAAAACTCTTAAAACAATTGCTAATAAGCTCAACATCACATTAGCAGAATTAGATTTTTATTTATGGTATTTAGAGACCGGGAAGGTTTTGAAATAATCTAAGTGCCAGTTGCTTCTTTTGGTATATCTGAATTATCATCACTTTTAGTATGAATGTTGTGGATTTGGCTTACTATATTTAAATAATCAAAGTCACCGTCCTGACGTTCCTGCACATGCATAATTATTGGAAATTCCTCATTTCTTTTTTTAGATTTAAAAAATTCACCTGCTACACTGGCAAGCTTAAAAATATTACCTCTTGTATCTTTAATAAGAAGATGATTATTATCCATTTTCTTTTTATCAAATTCGGTATTACTCATATCCATTAACTTTGCTCGTACCAAAAAAGGTTTGTCGTTATATGGTGGTATTGGTTTTTTATTCATTATAAAAAGTTAATTATCAAGAATATCCGACTTGGGTTTTTTGAACATTCGCTTTATACAGATCTCTATATGCTGACATTGTTGCATGCAGGCCATCTTTTTTTGATAATCTTCCGTTAAGAACATCGTCAGTATTTGTTACGTAATCAGCACCTGATTCTTTTGTAATCCAATCGTTTATTTTCGAAGTTAGCTTATTTGCTCGAGCAATAGACTTTTTCATTTGTTCTGACTGGCTTCTAATTGGTCGTCGTGTATTAATGGTATAAATTGAAACTTTAATTCCCTTGGCATGTGCTGCATCGATTATTCTTTTGTAAGAATCCATAATCTCTTTTGCAGTTTTTTCGCTTGCTCCACGAGCATATAAATCATTAATTCCACCATTTAATACAAGTAATTTGCATGTAGGGTTATTAATAAACTTCATAGCTTCATCTTCTATAAAAACATGATTACGACGATACTTATTTGTATTAAATCGTCTCGTCCTAACCAGATGAGATGAAGATGCTATCTGTTTATTAGTTTTATTTACACCCTTCCCATCAAGTATCCCCGCCATATAAGAATCACCTACATAATATGTGTTCCCTGGTCTGAATTTTTTTTTCGACTCAACAATAGACTCTCGACTTTCCGTTTTTGTAACTGGAGTGGGTGATGCGATTTTCTTGAAATAAGCTTTTAGCCTCCCTAATGTATGTGTTCCGAACATTCCATCAATTGAATCAATCCTATTGAGTTCATTTGTAAAACCGCCCACTTCTTTATTCAAGAATTTTTGGAGCGCTTTAACACGCAATTTCTGCTCTGATTTACTTACTTTTTTTAGACCAAGAACTGATTTGCAAAAATTTATATTCCATTCTTTGTAGTTAACATATCTGTCAGCTGAATGATTCACCAAAAACCTCTGCACATTATTTTTAGATAACTTGGTTTTTATATCTAATTCAACCATTTTTTGGTTTACTTCAACCTCCCGCTTCAAATCTTCTTTTATTTTTGGCACGGATTCTTGTTTTTTCTGTGATTGTTTTGGTTTTTCAGGGTACATTTTAGATATACAATTTATCTGTATATTATATCACAAAGCACCCCTAAAAACAATGCCTGAGACT
>JAOZLT010000005.1:0-7668 GCA_029934675.1 Candidatus Altimarinota bacterium
AGTAGATCTTGTTGGTAATTCTACTACAAGTTCCACATGTGTTATGAAGGTGGATGCAGGAGTACCTACAACTGCCGTTACAATAGCAAATGCCACTTACGGTCCATCAACATTCGTGGATGCTAATACCATTAATGGTACTTCTGCTGATACAGGAGGTTCTGATTTAGCAACTGTTCAAATAACTATACAAAGAAATAGTGATTCACAATACTTTACAGGAAGTGGATGGGGTTCATCCACATGGCTTACTGTAACCGGTACTACTACATGGACTTACGGTATTAATGACGCAACATATTTCGGAAATGGTATTACTTATACTGTTATTGCAAGAGGTACGGATAATGCAGGAAATACAACAAGTACGAGTTTAGGTACAGATAGTTTTGTTTATGATAACGCTACTCCTACAGTCGCCTTAGCTTATTCTGAAAATCCTGCTAATGCAGGTAGTATGACTGTTACTGCAACATACAGTGAGCTTGTTAAGGCTTCTGAAACACCTCAGGTAGCAATAGATCAGCAAGGTTCCACAGATATTTCTTTAACTAATATGACGGTTGGAGGAACTAGAGCAACCTGGACATATGCTTATACGGTGCAAACTGCGACCGGTGGTACTTATGTAGATGGAACTGCTACAGTTTCATTATCTACAAATCATGATGAGGCGGGCAATACTGTTGGGGTACCTTCCAATACTACTTTTACAATAGATACGACTGCTCCTGTTATTTCTGGATTTACAGCAACTATGTCTTCTACAACTCAAATATCCCTCAACCCTACAGCGAGTGACGGTTCAGGTACAGGATTACATGCTACGCCTTATTATTATACTCGGACTTCAGGTTCATCTTGTTCTCAAACAGCTAATACTGGTTGGATAGCTACAGATCCATATGTATGGGGAAGTTTATCCGCTAATACACAATATTCATTTAATGTAAAAGCACGTGATGAGATTGTAAATGAAAGTAATTATAGTTCTTGTCAGACACTATATACGGCTGCTGATGCTCCTACTACACCACCTGTACTTAGTAATGTTGCGGAAACTACAATTGATGTGAATCCTGTTTCCGGAGGAGCTGAAAGTGCGATGGCTATATATGTTGCAAATTCCGCTTCGAATTGTGATGGAACTAGTGGTGATGGCTATGTGCAATCTTCGGATGGAACTTTAAGTGGTACTGCCGACTGGCAGACTGACGGAGCATGGGATACTACAACTATTACAAGCCTTTCCGCCGGTAATATATATTATGTATGTGTAAAGTCTAGAAATGGAGATGATGTTGAAACTGCATTTAGCTCAACATCTAATGAAACTACCACTAGTATCCCTGCGTTTGATACAGGTTTCCCATCTGATGGTGGCTCATCCAGTACAACTCCGACCAATGTTGATGCTAATACAACATTCAGTGCGGATATTACTCAGAGTGATACAGATAATTTCTGGTTGCTTGTATGTAAAACAAACGGTGCGCCTACAGTGGGTAGTCCGCCTGAATGTAATGGTGGCTCCGGTAACAGGTGGGCTATAAGTTCTTCTACGGCTTATGATGCAACAGCTACCATAGCTCGTACTGCGTTGGATGGTGATAGTGAATCGAATGCGTGGTATGCGTTTGTGTGTGATACTGGTGATTGTTCATCCGCAAATCAGGGGACAGGGGATAACGGTTCGCCGTTTAGCGTGAATCATCAGGCAGAATTTGATGGATTAATGATTTCAGATTCAACTACAACACCTGACCAATTACTTACAGATGGTGATATGGAAGCTGCTAATGTTAGTGCATGGACAGTTTATAATAGTGCAACATTAACTAAGAATACTTCAAATCCTCATAGAGGAAGTAATGCTTTAAGAGTTGCTTATAACTCTACTAGTTCTTATTATACTTATCAGAGTATGCTTACTATTGGACATGAATATCATATTACAGGTTATGCTAGGTCTGGTGGTACAGATGTTCCAACAATATCAAGGGGGGCATCAATAATTTGGACTGGTACAAATTCAACTAGTTGGCAACATTTTGATGTTAAATTTACAGCGAGTGGTACTACTATTTATATTGGGACTCAATCTGGAAATACTGATTATGTTGAATATGATGATGTTGTAGTGGCTGAAATCGGTACTGTTGAACCAGGAGAAACTCTTAAATTCACAATTCTAAATGAGCAGTTGTATGATGCTGATAGTGACGGTTCTCAGGATACAGTGAATATGTATGTATGTGATAGTGATACGACCTCCTTTAATTATTCTACTAATGCCTGTACTGGCGGAACATTGCTTTGCTCTGCTACCGCTGTAAATCCGGTTACTACAGATGCTACTTGTAACGATACGCAAAGTTCAATTCCTATCCCAACAGCACATGGCAGTTATAGTGTAAAGGTGTATATGGAAGATAATCATAGCTTTTTGGCAGACGGTACAGCTACACAAAGCTTTGCTGTAGAGGATGTAGTACCTGTTCTTATTTCGTATAATAATGGTGTAGGTATTACTCCTCCGGCACCTACAGCAGGTGGTTCAGATACAGTTAATTTTACTGTTGAATTAAGTGATGATAATGGTGATGGTGATGTAACTTTGGTAGAAGGTGTGTTCTTTGATGATACTGCTACTACTAATGCGTGTACTAGTGATGAAAATGAATGTTATCTGGATTCTGTTTGTACCTTGAGTGATGTGGATGGTGATGAAGATTTGATAGCTACTTGTGCAATGACAGTGTGGTTTAACTCTAATGCAAGTGGTTGGGATGTGCAGGCACAGGCTACTGATGGAAACGGAGTTACTGATTTTGCTGATGCTGAAGTCACAATTACAGTATCTCCTTTATCGGCTTTAAATATTTCTGAATCCAGTCTTGCTTACGGGACACTTCGTATCGGTGTACTTTCTAATGAGAAATCATCAACTATTGAGAATATGGGTAATCAGATTATTGATATGCTGATATCAGGTGATAATATGGTGTCCGGTGCAAATAATATTTCCCGTGCTGAACAAAAGTGGTCTGATACTACAGGATTTACTTATGGGGCTGGAAATACCCTTGTAGAAACACCTGCTACTACCAGTGTTGCAACAGGATGTTTTGATGGAAGTTTGGCAATTCGTGATGTACATGATAGTGGTACGGCATCTGATGATATTCTTTACTGGTTGTTGCTTGTTCCTGAAAATACTATTGCCGGTACTTATACAGGTAGTAATACGTTTGCTACATCGACTTGCGACTAATAAGTCTCAAGTGCGAGTGCGAGTCTCAAGACAGGAGACGGATCTTGAGACTTGAGACTCGCACTCGCACTATTCTATGAGAATTGGATTCGACATTTCAGCACAGAGTCTTCCTCGAAGCGGTGTAGGACAGTACCAATACCAGCTTCTGAAGGCGCTACTTAAACTGGATACAGAAAACCAGTACAATTTGCATGCTTTTAATTTTAGGAATAGAGAAAGATTTAAGCAGATTGGTTTTCCATCCAATAACTATAACTTAAAGGTTATTCCAATTCCTCAGCGTGTGATGATTGCATGGTGGCATATGTTTGGATTCCCAAAATTGCAGACAGTTGTTGGTAAATGCGATATTTTTCAGGTATCAGAGCTCTGTATTCCGCCTGTAAAGAATGCGAAGTCTGTTGCCTTTGTACATGATCTTACAACTCTGATTTTTCCAGAATATCATGTTAAGAGTAATGTATTTTTACATAAGGAGCGTTTTAAGCGTTTAAATAAGGTGGATGGCGTACTTACTAACTCAGAATTTACAAAAAGTGATTTAGTGAAGCGTTTAAAAATGAATCCTGATAATATTTTTGTTACACCGCTTGGTGCGGATAAAATGTTCAGGCCGATGGAAAGACATGAGTTTGCTGATACTTTGAGTGCTTTTAAATTAAAAAAACCATATATTCTTTTTGTTGGGACTCTTGAACCACGAAAAAACATAAAAACTTTGATTCAGGCTTTCAATCGTCTGAAAATGAAACGCAGTATTCCTCATGAGTTGATATTGGTTGGTATGGAAGGGTGGAAATATGAGGAAATCATGGAAGAAATTGAGCTTTCACCAGTTCGTACAGATATACGTAGGATTGGTTATGTGAATGATGCTGATGTGCCAGCACTTTTGAATGGGGCGGATGTATTTGTTTATCCTTCTTTCTATGAGGGTTTCGGATTACCGATTTTAGAGGCGATGCAATGTGGCACGCCTGTGATTACATCAAATGTTTCCGCATTACCAGAAACGGGAGGTGATGCATGTTTATATGTTGAACCAAAATCTATTGATCAGCTTACAAAAACTATGGAAAATATCATCCATAATCGTCATTTGCAGAATTTGTTATCCGAAAAGGGGATTTTGAGGGCGAAGGCATTTTCGTGGAAGAAATGTGCGAAATTGACGCTTGATGCGTATAACTCTGTGTTGGATAATTAATGCCGTAAAAACCCGAAATCCGAATATCGAAATCCGAAGGAATATCGAAATTATAAATTTGAAATTCAAAATATTTGAGTATTTGAACATTCGTGCTTTAAATTTGTTTCGATTTTCGATATTCGGATTTCGGGTTTTAGAGAGGTGGATCCTTGAACTTAAGAGATAAGTGTGCTATAATGTAATGATTATATTTAAAAATGTATATGAAATTCAGTAGATTTACCTCTATAATGATTGGTTTGATATTAATAGGGCTCAGTGTATCTGTAAGTTATGATGCTCAGATTTCTGAAGCTGCTTTTGGAACTTCTCCGCCATGGGTAAGAAATGATCATTTGCTTCCCGGTACTACTTTTGAGCAAATTGTTAATCTTTCTCGCAATACGGCTGGTATGGATATGCAGGTTAATATTAGAGTTGAAGGAGATAAAGAGGTCTTAAAATGGATGAAAATTGAGAATGAGAAAAAACTTATAATGGCGAAGGGTGTAAAGATATTGCCCATGAAGGTTATTATTAAAGTCCCTAGACGTGCTGCACTTAAAAATTATAGAGCTGGTATTTTTGTTACTCTTGAATCCATAAAAGATGAGAATGCTCAACAAGGTGGTAATGTGGCTATTAAATTAGGTGCTCATATCTTGGTGGAATTAAGTGTTATCGGAGATAAAGTTGTGGATTATAGAGTGAAATCTGTTTCTTTAGATGCATTAAATGAGGGTGATATTTTTCATGTTAATACAGAGGTTGAAAATATGGGTAATACGGAAATAACCGATCTGAATGGACAAATTGATATTTATGATAAAAAGGAGACAGAAATACTTAAATCTTTTACATTTGGTACTTTGGAAGATTCTGTTTTGCCAGATGAAATAATCAGGACCAAAATCAATATTAGCGAGGCAGAATTAGAACCTGGGGAATACTGGGTAATCGTTAAGGTGTTTAAAGACAATGAAGTGATTTATGAAAATCGTCTTTATCAGAAAGTGAAAGCCAATCCTGTACCAGTTATTACCGCTGATGATGTAAAGGGAATTAAAAGGCCATCTATTCCAAAACTTGTTGATACGAAAGATGAAAAGGATGGTGTAGAAAATTTTGCAAAGCCACCTGAGCAGATTATGACTATATTGAGTGAAGAAGATATGCTTGCTTTAAAGGCAGCTGCAGGTGTTCAGGAACAAGGCAATAAAGTGTTTTTGATATTCGGAATTATAGGTTTGGTATTTGGTGTGATGACGATGGCGATAATTGTTGTTCTTTTAATAGTTCTCATAAAAAATCAGCGTCGTGCTGCTATACAACGTTATTTGACAGACCAGCAAAAATTATCTAATGAATAAATATTATGCAAAATATGGATGATATATTACAGGAAAATGTTGATTCTAATACTGTTCAACAAACTGTAGTGTCTGATGGTGTGGAACAGATGCCGGTTGTGCAACAAGCAGATGTTCCTTCTTTGACACAAACGACTCAAGTACAACCTGAACCAGTAGTCGCACAACCTGAACCAGTAGTCGCACAACCTGAACCAGTAGCACAGCCTGAACCAGTAGCACAGCCTGAATCAGTAGTTGTACAGCCCGAATCAGTTCCACAGGTTCCTGAGACAAATAGTGGGCAAACTGCACTCAGAATTACATTAGACCAATTGGTTAATTTATGTATAGAAAAGGAAGCTTCTGATATACATTTTAGAGAAGGTGGGCGTGTTGCGCTAAGAGTGGGTGGAAAAATAATTTTTGTTGAAAATATTGATGTGCTTTCCAAAGAAGAGCTAGAATCTGTGATTAGTTCACTTGTTTCAAATGGTGATAGGGAAAAATTAGAACATGATAGAGAAATAGATTTTTCCTATACACATACAAATGGAGTAAGTTTTAGGGTGAATTTATTTTATCAAAAAGGAATGCTTGCTGGAGTTATGCGAATGATTAACAAAAATATTCCTAGTATTGCTGATTTGGGTATTCCGGAAAATGTAAGAAATATTTTAGATTTACGAGAGGGATTAATATTGGTTTGTGGAACAGCTGGGTCGGGTAAATCTACTACAATCCAGTCTATGATTGAGCATATAAACAAAAATTTTGTTAAACATATACTTACATTGGAAAATCCAATTGAATATGTTTATGAAGATAAAAAATCCATTATTACTCAGCGTGAATTAGGTAAGGATGCACTTACGATGGATAAAGCGTTAAATTCTGCTATTCGTATGGACGCTAATGTTGTTATGGTAAGTGAGGTTAAAAGCTATGAAGACTTGGATAATCTTCTTAATCTTGTTGAAACAGGTCATTTAGTTATTGCATCTATGCAGACAAGGGATGCTTCTCAGACCGTTGAAGGGATGGTGAGTCTATATCCTGTAGATTTAAGGATGCGTGCTCAGGATCGTATTGCTAATGATTTGGTTTCAATTGTTGCTCAGGATTTAGTTGAAAAACAAGATCAATCAGGACTTATAGCTGTTTTTGAGCTTATGTTTATGAATCAGAGTATAAAGCAAGTAATTAGGAGAGGAAATTTTGTACAGCTAAGAACCGCAATTCAATCTGCGGCTAATGAAGGAATGATTACAATGGATAGTTATGCTTATGAATTGGCTCAACAAGGAGTAATAACACAAGATCAAGCATCGGAGTATGCGCGAGGGGAGGGGGAATAAACTTATTATTGATGATTCAAGATGGGTGAATTTTGATGGGTGAATTGAAATAAGAAATCATGAATTATCTATCATCTATCATAAATCAAAAATTAAGTAAGGAGCCAAATTAGAACTGATGTTAGAATTGCGCCATCCAGGAATACTGCTAGGAGTAAGAATCCTAGATTTATCTCCATTTTTTTACCGAACATATGGAAAGAGATTTTGGTATGACGATTTTCCCAAAATTGTACGAAATATAGGAGTGTGAATAGTATTGCTATGAAGAATAATGGTAGTTTCCAGTTCATATTACGTTGGGGCTACATGGAGGCTACTTCGCTCCACTTCGTTTCGCTTTGAGGCTATACGTTGAGGCTACTTCGCTCCACTTCGTTTCGCTTTGAGGCTACATGGAGGCTACTTCGCTCCACTTCGTTTCGCTTTGAGGCTATACGTTGAGGCTACTTCGCTCCACTTCGTTTCGCTTTGAGGCTACGTTGAGGCTACTTC
>JAOZLT010000005.1:7768-16337 GCA_029934675.1 Candidatus Altimarinota bacterium
TTGAGGCTACTTCGCTCCACTTCGTTTCGCTTTGAGGCTACGTTGAGGCTACTTCGCTCCACTTCGTTTCGCTTTGAGGCTACTTCGCTCCACTTCGTTTCGCTTTGAGGCTACCCGCTCCGTCCTTCTTCGCTAACGCTACGAAGGACTGCACTTTGAGGCTACGATTGAGGTTGTAATTAGTAATTCATAATGTAGCCTCAATGTAGCCTCAATGTAGCCTCAACGTAGCCTCAACGTAGCTTCAACGTAATTACTTTTTTAATAACCATGAAATTAGCATATTCATAAGGGCAATTAGGAAGCCTGCGAGAAGATATGAGAAGAAGCCAGTGACGACAATTGAAACTTCTTGGAAATTCAATATATTCAGAGAATATTTTGCAAACCACACTAGGAACATATTAATTATGAAGGTGAAAAGACCTACTGTAATTAGCATAAAAGGTAGCGATAGTAGTTTGAGAATTGGTTTTACAATACTGTTTAATAATCCGAAAATCAGGGCTGCAATCAGATAGCCTTTTATGCCACCGGTTATAGCAAAATCACCATTTAATATTTGTTCGATAAAATATAGGGCGAGGGCGTTGGCTACGATGTGGGCAACTATACGTCTGAGGAAATTCATACGTTTTTGTTATTTGATGATGTAACGATACTATAGAAATTCGAAAATCGAAACTCGAAAATCGAAGGAAATTCTAAATTCGAATGTTTAAATTCTCAAAACGTTTCGTATTTCGGATTTCGTGCTTCGAATTTAATTAAACTATCGTTTCACCTTAACAGTTACCCCATCATACTCCGCAAACTGATCTGGCTCACTGATATCAGGTTCGATTGAGGTAGTGAGAGTTTCAGACTTTATGTAATCGGAGAAGTTTTTGAGTATGTCGGAATCTATATTTATCAAAGCGATTGTTATGCGATCATCCACATTGTAATTAGCAGATTTTCGGAGTTCTTGAATTTGTCTTACAATATCACGGGCGACTCCTTCCTGTTTGAGTTCTGGGGTGAGATTTGTGTTAAGAGCGACAAGTATACCTGATTCGGTCTCAACATTGGCACCATCTTTTCCGAGATAGGCGATTTCCATTTCATCAGGAGTTAGTTCGAAGTCGAGAACTTTCAGATTTCCGTTGTCTAGTTTTTCAAATTTACCTAATTTTGCCTCTATAATAATTTTTTGTACATCTTTACCGTATTTCGGCCCCAAGAGTTTGGCATTTGGTTTTGCAATGACTGTTGCGAGTTCTTTTGGGTCTTTTATAAGTTCTACTTTCTTTACATTCAATTCTTCTTTGATGATTTCCAGCTGGTCGTCTAGGAGTTTTGGGTCATATTGGTCGCCGAGTGCTATTTGGATTTTGGATAAAGGTTGGCGGACTTTCATTTTGGCTTTTGCACGAGCTGCAAGTCCGAGACTGACGATGGTTTTTGCCATAAACATTTCTTCCTGTAGGTGGGATTGGCTAATCCCACTTTCGGGTGTGAGTGTTTCAGGAGTTGGGGATGGGTAGTCGGTCAAATGTACAGATTCTTCACCGGTCAGATTTCTGTAAATCTCTTCACTTACAAATGGCATAAATGGTGCGACGACCTTGCAAAGAGTGGTGAGAACTGTGTACAGCGTTTCGTATGCATGTTTTTTGTCTGTATCATCTTCCGACTTCCAGAATCTGCGGCGGGAACGGCGGATGTACCAGTTTGTGAGATTATCTACAAATTTGTATATCAGATTACTGGCTTTTTGTAGGTCATAACTTTCCATGTACTTGATTTCTTGAACAACTAATTTGTTCAACTCTTCAAGTATCCAGAGGTCGAGTTTGTTGGTTAATCCATTTATGCGGACAGACGATTGTTCACCTTCGGTGTTTTGGGTGTTTTTGTTGGGTTGCCACTTATCTATATTTGCATATGTTACCAAGAAACTGTATGAATTCCATATTGGCAGGATAAAGTTTTTTACAACATCAGATACACCTTTTTCGGAAAACCTCATATTATCTGCTTTAACAACAGGAGAATTCATGAGGTAGAATCTGAGTGCATCTGCACCGTATGTATTCATGACGTGGTTTGGGTCTGGGTAGTTTTTAAGGCGCTTGCTCATTTTTTGTCCGTCTTCTGCTAGTACAATCCCGTTTACAATTACGTTTTTGAATGCGGGTTTATTGAATAGCGAATTTGAAAGTACATGAAGTGTGTAGAACCAACCTCTTGTTTGGTCTAGTCCTTCTGCAATAAACTCACCCGGAAAGTTGTTGTTAAACTTATCTTTATTCTCAAATGGATAATGAAGTTGCGCATATGGCATAGCACCTGACTCGAACCAGCAGTCCAGAACTTCGGTTACACGTTCCATTTTTCCTCCACATTCACATTTTAGGTGTATTTTATCTACAAAATGTTTGTGTAAGTCATTTATTTCTTCTCCACTTTCTTTTTTTAATTCTTCTATTGAGCCAATTACTTTTAACTTATCACATTCATTACATCTCCAAATTGGCAACGGCGTACCCCAGTAGCGGTTTCGGGAAATTGCCCAATCTCTTGCGCCTTCTAACCATTTTCCAAATCTTCCATTTTTCAAGTGATCTGGAACCCAGTTGATTTCTTGATTTGTTTTGGATAGTTTATTTCTTGCTTGCTCTACCTTTACAAACCATGTGGAGATTGGACGATAAATAAGTGGTGTGTCACATCTCCAGCAAAATGGGTAGCTGTGGTTTATTGTTTCGTGGCGGACAATCTTATTTTCTTCCTTTAGTTTTTTGATAATGAGAGGATTTGCTTCAAAAACGTTTTTACCTTCATATTCTTTAATTTGTTCATTAAATTTTCCTTCCTCATCTAATGGATATACAGGTTCTATTTCAAGTTTTTTTAACATTGCCATATCATCTTCACCAAATGGAGCCATATGAACAAGACCTGTACCATCTTCCAGTGTTACAAAGTCACCTAATGTAACGGTAAAAGCTCTTAACTCTGGTTTTTCAGCGTAGTAGGGGAGTATTGGTAGGTATTTTTTACCTTCAAGCTCTTTGCCGAGCATTTCTTCTACTATTTCATAATCCTCTGGGTTTTTGTAATAAATTGGGATACGGTTGAGGGCGATTATATATTTTTCACCATTTTTATCTTTAATTTTTGCGTAAGTTAATTCTGGTCCAACCGCAATAGCCAGATTTGATGGAAGTGTCCATGGAGTTGTTGTCCAAGCCAAAAGATATGTACCTTTTTCATCAGCTAATTCAAATTTAGCGGTAAGTGCAGGGTCTTGTTTATCCTGATATCCTTGATTGGTTTCAAAATTTGATAGGGGGGTGGCGCAGCGGATACAGTATGGAACTACTTTATGACCTTCATAAATCAGATTTTTATCCCATAACTCTTTAAATACCCACCAGATACTTTCCATATATTCTGGGTCCATTGTTTTGTAATCATTTTCCATATCTACCCATCGCCCCATTCTTTCTACAGTTCCTTTCCAATCATCTGCATATTTTAGAACGATTTTTCGGCAATATTCATTAAATTTATCAATTCCATATTCTTCTATTGCAGTTTTACTGCCAAGTCCAAGCTCTTTTTCAACTTCATTTTCAACAGGAAGTCCGTGGCAATCCCATCCCCATTTTCTTTCTATCTTATAACCTTGCATAGTGAAATATCGTGGAATAACGTCTTTTAGTGTTCCTGCAAGCAGATGTCCGTAGTGTGGTAGACCTGTTGCAAATGGAGGACCATCGTAAAAAACATATTCTTTATCATTTTTATCAACTGATTTTTCGAAAGTTTTTTTATCTTTCCAATACTTGATGATTTCTTCTTCCATTTTTGGGAAGGATTGTTTTGGGTTGACTGGGTTGAACATTTTTTAAAAATTATGAATTATGAGTTCCACGCCTACTGCGGGACAGGTATGAATTATGAATCAAAAATTATGAATCAGAAATCAAAAATTATGAGTTATGAATTAATTGGAAATTTTACATTCGAAATCTTTTGGAAATTGGTTATTCTAAATTCTAAATTGATACGTAAGTTATGAGTTAAATCAGAAATCAACAATTATGACTTATGAATTGGATATAAAATTGGGATTTTGAATATAGCACTCATTAAAATAATGAATGCCTCGGTCCCAAGTTTTTGGGAGGTACCACCTAGGCGTTATGCTTAATTTGTTTTGTGACGAAGGTTTGTCTCCGAACCGTTCTACTTGCCCAAACGGGTGTTCTTCGGTTAGCGTGCCCCACTGAGCGGTGGCATCGTCTAGTGATAGCTAGACTTAAACGCTTTTATTTGATTACTATCGGATTTTACGCTGTTTTTTGGCATATGACAAATCGTAATTTTTAAAGCGACATAAAGTTGCTATGAAAAATTGAAAATCGTAAGGCCTTCTGTTTCCCTCTTGTTTGGACAGTGATTGGGTGTGATTTTGTGATTTAACTGTGATTGATTATCTAAGATTAAATAAGCATCCTGTAAATAAATCACATTTCATCATTTAATCACAAAAATCACTGTCCTTGTGCTATTTTTTTCTCCAATTTTGCGGATATATTTATGGGTTTTTTATCAATAGTAGGAGTTTTATTATCATTTAATTCAACTCCGTATTGGAATTTGTCATCAATAATATCTCCATTTTTCCATTCTTCTACCCATTTATCTACATTAAATATTTTATATCCGCCCTCTTTAAGTGAGCATATTACACGTTTTAAGCCACAGTTGATTATCATTTTTTTACAGATAAAGCAGGGGAATGCGTTTAGTACTTCTGTATTGTCATCTCCTTCAATTTTTCCGTAAATATACATATCTCCTCCTAGTAACGCAGTTCCTGATCGTGCGGCGTTTATGATAGCATTTTGTTCTGCATGTACAGATCGGCATATTTCATATCGTTGACCAGAAGGGATTCCAAGTTGCTTACGAAGACAGAAGCCGTGTTCTTGAGAACTTTTTGTTCCACGAGGTGCACCACAGTATCCGGTAGATACAACTTGATCATCTCTAATTACAACAGCTCCAATCTCTACTTTTGTACAAGTGGAACGTTTGCAAACCGCTTTGGCTAAATCGAGGTAGTATTCGTCTTTTGTAGGGCGAGGGTATGGATATTCTGACATGTTCTTTTAATTAAAAATTAAGAATTAAGAATTTTGAATAACCAATTTCCAATTTAATTATGAATTAACAATTCCACGCTATAGCGGGACAGGTATGAATTATGAATCAGCCTGCCTCGCAGTAGGCGTGGGAAATGAAAAATCAGAAATCATGAATTAGTTTTTGGTTATTTTATTATACAGTTTGGTAAATTCTTTTTCAACATCTTCGAAAGGCATGATGTTTTCAAATACATAATCAGCCATCTCAACACATTTTTTTACATGTTGTCCGTCTGGTGGCTCACCTTCACCTTGTTCTCGGCGTAGTTTTCGGCGGATGGAAAGCTCGTCAAAGGTGTCGTCCGAACGTTTTCTGGATTTTATTCGTTCAATAATTATATCTTCCGGGACGGTGTTTGCGAGGATTACTACATCTGATTCTTTTCTTAATTCATCTATTTCAGTTGGATTACGGATTCCATCTATCACCCATTTATCGCCGCCAGCTGATTTCACTTTTTCCATAGCTCTCAAAGCGAGTACTCCGGGGCCATATTTGGCACGAAGACTTTGGCCTATATTCATTAGATTTTCCCTTTCCTCTTTCATCCCCAAATTGCGGGCTTCTTCGCGTACCATATCGGATAAAGTCACATATTTGTAGCCCTGTTTTTCAAGGACATTTAGAACTGTTGTTTTACCCGAGCCCATGGGGCCAGTAAGTCCGATTATCATAAGTTTGTGAGGTTATGAAGATACTTTACTATAGAAACTCGAAAATCGAAGGAAATTCCAAGTTTAAAATTACAAATTATAAACAAATTCGAAACTCTAAATACTATCCAGTTTGTTGGAGTTTTATAATTTTAGCAAATTTTTTTCTTTTTTCTTCAACTAGTTTTTCTCGATTTAATTGAGTTTCAAGAGCATCCCATTCTTCGTCTTGAGTCGGTGTATTTATATCTTCTCTACTAGTTGCTTCTTTTTCAGCATTTATACGTTCTTTATGTGTAAGTATTTTGTCTAGGGACATGATTTTGGGGGGTTAATTATAAGTCGTAAGTTTTAAGCTAGTAAATTATAAATGAAAAATTGAAATGAGTAAATTGTCTGAATTGCTGATTTTCGGGATTGTGCGGATATTCAGGATTGGCTCAATAGGATTGTTTCGGTTATTCAATCAATCCATTTAATCCGTCAAATTTTGACTATCCGCGGTTTTTGCACTAACAATCAATTCATAAAATCCAGAAAATCAGCAGTTCAGATATACTTTTTACCCCATTCTTCTAATTTATCAAAAGCCTGATTTATCAAATCTTTGCCTTTTGGTCCGCGTACGGCGCCACCGCCGAATGACATTCTGATATGATGTTCTCCCATAGGGCTGAATGCTACACCTGGTACAGTTACTACACTGGTAGCTTTTTGAATTTCGAATGCTGCTTGGATGGAATCTTTGTGTGGAAATGCAATTTCTGGAAGTATATAGTAGGCTCCTTGTGGTTTTTTGTAATATTTGAAGAGATGAGGGACTTTATCTAGCCTTTTACAAATTAAATCTCGGCGTTCTTCCATATTTTTTACAAGTTCAATAACGCTATCTTGTGGTCCGTTAACCGCTGCTATAAAACCAAATTGTGAAGCAACGCATGCACATACTGTGGTGGCGTCGTGGAGTTTGAAAAGTTGGTTCAAAATATCATTTTCACATATCATCCAGCCTATTCTGTAGCCAGTCATACTGTATTCCTTTGAACTTGAGCCTATTAGAATTAGATTTTTTTTGAGTTCGGGTATTTGACAGAAACTGAAAAATGGAATTTTATTGTAGGTTAAAAAGTCATAAGTTTCATCCGCGATTATAAAAAGGTCGTGTTTTAGCGCAATTTTTGCGAGTTCTCTAATTTCGGATTCACTGTAAACAGCGCCTGAAGGATTAGAGGGATTAGTAACTATAATTGCTTTGGTTTTTTTGGTAATAGCTTTTTTAATTTTATTCATATCCAAACACCAACCATTTTTTTCATCTGTATCTACAAAAACAGGTATTCCTCCAGATGTTAATACTTGCTCAATATGGGAGGAAAAGCATGGTGCGATAAGAATAACTTCATCGCCTGGATTTATTGTAGCAAGACATGAAATCATACAAGCTTCCATTGCACCCGCTGTTATTCCGATTTCTGTATTTACATCAAAATTAACATCGTATTTTCTTTTATATCTGGTTGCAACGGCTTGCCTACATTCTTTTAGGCCGGATAATATAGAATATTTTGAGGCATGTGGTCCATTTACAGCTTCTATTATGGCTTTTTTGACATGATCTGGTGTATCTTCTGCGGGAATACCCTGAGCTAGTAGAAAGGGCTCTTCGATATCGGATGCTAAAAGCATCATTTCCTTGATTGCGGAAACTGTAATATTTTGAACTCTTTTGCTCATATTTTTTGAGCGGAATGAGTGACCGGCAGTTTTGAGGACTGATCTATTCATAGTATTTCTTTAGCTTTATATTTTTTTAACTTTAACTATTGCTAGTACTAGTACTTGTTAAAGTTAGGGTTTTAGTTCGAGTTAAAGTTAAAGTTCGAGTTAAAGTTAAAGTTCGAGTTTTAGTTAAAGTTAAAGTTAGGGTTTTAGTTAAAGTTAAAGTTAGGGTTTTAGTTCGAGTTAAAGTTAAAGTTTATTAGCCATCCCAATATAGGTTTCAGGTGAAAGTTTCATTAATCTTTCCTTATCCTCTTGTGGAATCTTGAGACTTTTAATAAATTCTTGTACAACTTTTTTGTTCACAGTTTTTCCACGAGTTAGTTCTTTAAGTTTTTCGTAAGCTTTTGGTATAGCATATTTCCTCATAATCGTTTGAATCGGTTCGGCAAGGAGCACCCAGTTTTTATCCAGTTCATCTTGAATAACTTTTTTGTTCAACTCAAGTTTACTTAAACCTTTTAAGGTGCTTTTGTAAGCCAAAATACTGTATCCCCAAGCAACACCAATATTACGTTGAACAGTGCTATCTGTTAAATCTCTTTGCATTCGACTGATTGGGAGTTTTGCTGATAAGTGTCGGAGTAGGGAATTGGCTAGTCCAAGATTTCCTTCGGAGTTTTCAAAATCAATTGGATTTACTTTGTGTGGCATGGTTGAAGAGCCGATTTCTCCTTTTATTACACTTTGTTTAAATACTCCTCTGCTTATATAACTCCACATATCTCTATCTAAATTTAGTAGTATTGTGTTAAACCTTGCTATTGTATCGTAGATTTCGGACTGAAAATCATGTGCTTCAATTTGAGTTGTATATGGATTCAAACATGCACAACCAATCTTGATTGCATGACTGGAGATAATTGCACAAATAATGTTTGTGTTGAAGAATCTGAAGAAAATCAAACATATCCTGTTACAGATCCAAATACAGT
>JAOZLT010000005.1:16347-20222 GCA_029934675.1 Candidatus Altimarinota bacterium
AATTTGAGTTGTATATGGATTCCAGACAAGGCCAAGATTTTGTACAAAATTTTTGCTCAACTTTGCCCAGTTTACTTTAGGATAAGCCGAAATATGAGCATTAAAATTACCAGTAGCTCCATTTAATTTACCAAAAGTTTCTTGTTTATCCAATGCTTTCATCTGACGTTTCAGTCTTTTGGTAAAAACCAATAACTCTTTTCCTACTGTGGTAGGGGAGGCTGGTTGACCGTGAGTAAGGCTTAACATGGGCACTTTTTGCCATTTTTTAGCAAGTTGAGTAATTTTTGTGTTCAATTCCTTCATAATTGGCAGTAAAACATTGTTACCTGCGCCTTGAATCATTAAGGCTATAGCGAGGTTATTAATATCTTCTGATGTACAAGCAAAGTGTATGAATTCCAAATGTTTTTTGAGTGTGGTTTTTTCTAGTTTTTTCTTAATGTAATATTCTACAGCTTTTACATCGTGATTAGTTGTCTGTTCTATCTTTTTTACTTTTTCAGCTTCCTTTTTATTAAATTTGGAGATAATATCCTCCAGTAATTTTAATTCTTTATCCGAAAAAGTGGGAAGTTCTTTAATGCTGGGTTCTGCAGAAAGCATCATAAAGAAAGTTATTTCCACAATTAATCTATGTTTTATAAGCCCGTATTCAGAAAAATATAGATTTAAATCACTTACTTTATTGGCATATCTGCCATCTAATGGAGAGAGAGATGTAATCATAATTTAAAGTTTTAATTTTATACAATCAATTATATAGGATTTTTTATTAACAGTATATACTTGACATAATATTAAAAGTGAGTACACTAATCTCCTCTATTTGTTTAGATATCAATAAGCTTTTCAATGATTATTATTTAAACAATGTGAAACATTACAAAATAAATTTATATATCAATTAATATTATTAATATGAATAGCCAAGAAAGTAATATGTCTGGAGGAGATGTCTCGTTTGAACAATATAGAAGTGATAATATTGAAATACGTGATGAAATAATAAAGAATGCAATTAATTTATTATCAAGTGAGTCTCGACGTGTTATGAGGAATTTAAATGAATGGCAGAGGAAATTTGTAATATTTGTTATTGCATATGAAAAAGATTTTGATCCTACTCCTAGTAATATTAAAATACAATCCGATAGATTTAGTGCTATAATTGATACGATTAAGAATGCAGTCGTTATTGGGGATTTATTGGTTGTTTCAAAAATATTAGCTAGGCTTAAAAATGAAAAACCTTATTTTGGTTTTACAGATGATTTAAAGCAATTAATTATTAATGAATATAAAAAGTGTATAGATGATGATAAAAGTGAATTAGTAGGTGAGTTTAGGTCGGTATTTAGAGATATGATTGATTTTGATTTATTAGATAATAGAGAACATTTTTTATCTGTTCTTAAAAAAAAGGCTAGGGAAGAACTTCATAAAACTTTACCATTACCATTATTGGATATATCTGAAGATGAAGAAGATATATTGGAAATTGACCCAGAAGATGTACATGAACTTAATGAGGAGGATACAAGGGGGGATACAATGGAACCTGAAGAAGATATATTGGAAATTGACCCAGAAGATGTACATGAGCTTAATGCGGAGGAAACAGGGGAAGATACAATGGAAATTGATCGATCTACAATTTTGAATTCTGTACCTACATCATCGGAACTTAGTGCAGAAATGAGTTCTTTAGAATTTAGTGATGAAATAGCAAGTGGAGTTAGCGATAGTGATAAATCTGAAGGTTTTGAAGAGCTTTCCAGTCCTGATTTTGATGAAAGTGCAGTAAGGGTAAGAAACCTTACAGGACCTGTTCGATCTGAAGAATTGGATGATTTTATTGAAGATGTTGATGATAATAGTGATATTAAGAATTCTAGAAGGCATTCTAATAGAGTTAAAACTCCAACAGGTCCTTTTTTGCCAAAAACGGATGATGAAGACCTCATTGAAACGGATTTTGATGAAACTAAGGAAATTGATGAGCGAGAGGTTAGTGGATTAATAGCTTTAACGAAACAAGATTTATTATCACAACAAGTTTTATCATCAACTTCAGATAGTTCGATTGAAAATAGTGATGAATTAGGACTAATTGATATGGGGGAAATTGATAAAAAACATATTATACATGGTAGTTTAGCTACTTTTATCATATTACTTGATAAGCTTAATAACGATACTTTTGTTGCATCGTTGAATAATAATGTTGATATGAGGAGTGCTTTTGATTTATGGATTGAATCAAAAGGAGAATTGGATGTTGCTTTGAGTAGATATAGTGAAGATATAATTCGAGCTTTTTTTCGTTTATGTATAGAAAATGAGATGTTGGATGATGCTAAGAGATTGCTTGTTAAAACTCGAGATAGAATTGATTATCGTCATCAAATTGCATCAATATATTTAAAGATGGATTTTGCCGGTGGTCAGGAAGAAATGATGAAACGGTTTGAGTCAAAATTTTGTGATATTGTAGATTTTGATAGTTTTAGAATTAATAAAAGAATTGTGGCTAGCCTGGAGCAAACGAATGGGAAGTTATATCAATATGTACTTTTGAAGAGTCATAATACTGAGATGATAAATGAATTAGAATTAATTAAAGAAAAAATGCAACAGGTTGTTGTGCGTCGGGATAAGCTTGAGAAATTATTAGAAAAGGAGAAACAGGCTGGTGCTGCAGTTAATTTTAAGTCTCTATTTTTAAAGAAATCTGTAGATTCTGAAAGGCAACGGGTAATGGATCGTGATCAGACTATTTCGGATTTGAGAGGTCAATTAGCTGAAGGAAGAATAAGGAATAATGTCCAAAAAGAAGAACTTGTGAAACTAAGAACTACTACAGAAAAAGAAATTGATAGGCTAAATGAGTTATTACGAAAAGTAAATCAAGAAGTCATTGATTATAAAACTTCTGTTTTGGCAGATGGATTGGAGAATGCTTCATTAAGAGAAAGGATGGCGATTAGTGAACAAGCTGAGCTAGATTTGACGGCTAAACAAGCAGAATTGGATGAGGCATTACATTCTGTTGAAGAATTTAAATCAAGATTGGCTGCTTCTAAATTGGAAAATGAAAAACAGAGGCTTGATACTGAAGATATTCTGGCTGTTAAAGAGAACGAGTTATCCGCATTACGAAATCAAATTCAAGGTTTGCGTGATGATAATGACAAGTTTCATTCATCTTTAATTGATTTAGAAAATAAAAATGCAGTTTTAAATAGTGAAGTTATTCGTTTATCATCAATTGAACGGAAGTTTGAAGATGCGAACCAGAGAATATCTCATCTTGAATCATATCTTACTAAAGAGAGGGGGATGAACGGGGGGTTGAAAGATTTGAGTGGAGATGGTGTTAAAAATCAAGCTCAGGATGACGCTGAGGAGACGGCTAGAAAAGCTAAAGTAGATGCTGAGGCTGAAACTCTTATGCTAGAGGTATTAAAACTTATAAATGATGGTAAGATGCGTAAAGCAAGAAAATTTGGCAAGAAAATAAGTACAGAAACTATCGGAGTCCACAGTACAGTTATTAAACAAAAATTTTATGGGCTTATTAATATGGGAAGACTAAAGAATGCGTTGGTGTTATTTAAACTATTTGCGAATAGTTGTGATTTTTCTGCAGAAATTAAACGTGCATATTTTCAGTGTAAAAAAGATGGTCGAGTTGATTATGCGGAGTTGATTAAGAAGAAACTTGGTAAAGGGGGTCAGGAGTTTTTTTCCTTGAATAAATAATTCACCCATAAATTTTAGCTACACGATATAAAAAGAATTTAGTGTCAGTTATACTACGAACAAGAGCTTTGGAACCTTTAAGTTTTATATTGAAGAATTCAACAGAAGCA
>JAOZLT010000075.1 GCA_029934675.1 Candidatus Altimarinota bacterium
AAAGAGAAACTTACGTTAATACCCGGTCAAAAACGATTGAATAAGCTAAATTTGGCTGCGCTCAAGTTAAATTATTTGTTAGGGGGAGTTAATGCTGATAATAATATTGATGAAGCTAAGGATATTTTGAAGGAATTTGATGAATTATATGATTCGCTTAAAGACAGCTCTCTTTTTAATGAGTTTATTGAAAAGCAGTTTTATGTAATGCGAAGTATGAATACTGATTCGCCAGCTTATTTAACGAAAGAAAATCTAAGACAACATTTGTTTATTAGAGATAAAGATCCAGAAATACTTAGGACATATTTAGCAGATTTGGATTATTTACTTAGAACCAATCAATTAGAGCAGGCTGAAAAGTTGGCTGGAAATTGGTATAATCAATGGAAGCCGGGATTACAGAAATCTCATTCTAAAGAATTTAATCGGCAAGCGCGTATTTATTACAGCATTGTTGTTGCTCATATTGATAGTATTAGGATAGCGCTTTTAGATATTTTAGATGATGTAGGTGATAATCGACTTAAAAACTCATCTGATGCTGATGAAGTATTATTTGAAATTGCTCTTGAGCGTTTAGATGTTAGTAAATATTTGGTCGCTAATTATCGTTATCTTTTTGCAAAGACATATCTTAAAACTAGTTATAATAAGTTGAATTTAAGTGCGAAAGGAGGGGCTTCGGCTGCGGCAAGTGAGCTTTTTGTTAAAGAGGGTATATTGATTGCTGACAGAATTGATTTTGCTGAGCAATCACTAAAAGGTGCTGCTGAGCCTGTTGATGAAAAGGCATTTGTAAATTATTTGGCAACTCAGGAACGTGATAAGAGTTTAGTAGAGCGTTTTGAATTATTTTTAGAGGAATCAAAGGTGCCAGAAATAGTTATAGTGCCACCTACTACTAGTGAGGTTGTGGATAAACTTTCTAATTACAAAATAATTATTCTTGATGAAGATGTTATACCTGATTCTAATTTTCCGTTTCAATTTGAGATAACAAGTGGGCGGATGTTGGATAGGGCTGAGGATGGAACTTCTATTACTTTTTCGGCAAAGTATGACTATATTACAGACTCAGTTACTGACGTTGTAATAAATAATAAGCCTTATATAGGAAATTTTACAATTGATGACTTAATTGCTGTTGCAACTACGAGTGACGCAGATATTAAAATTAAACATGCTCCTGAAATTGATACAGAGAATTTTGCAAATTTATTGGATATTGATGACGAAGATGAAGCTATTCGTTCTCAAGTTATTGCTCAGGATTTAGCTGTTCAATTGTTGATTAAGGAATTAGAACAGTATGATATTCTTGTTGCAAATTTTCATCAGGTAACAGTTTTAAATCCTGCTACTTTAACAGATTTTAAAATTACTGATATTTACATAGAAGATTCTATTCAGAAGCGTCAAGTGCAGGTGAGTTTTGAGTACAACTCTTTAACTAAAATAATTTCGAGTATTGCTTTGAAAGAAAGTGTCCCTGTAACTTTTCCTCATCAGCTTAAGGCAGAAGATTTTATTAGTACTGTTTTTAGTAAAATATATGGCAAAGAGCAGGAGCTTGCGGAGGTAAATGCTGTAATCGGTGAACTGAATAAACTTGGCTTAATTTTAAAAGGTGGTGATTTTACATTTACCAATGTAAGTCGGAGTAAGTTTGATTTTAAATCAATGGACTTAAAGACTATGCCGATAAAATTTAGTGGTACATATGATCGCAATACTAAATCTTTTATTTCTGTAAAACATTCTCTTTTAACATCCAGAAATATATCGGTGCGTAATTATTTACCTAAAATTGCTGAATTGTGGGTAATTGATTATTTATCAGATAAAGGAATTGTTATTACAAAGGATAATATTTCTTCAAAACTTCCATCTAAAAAAGTTACTATTAAAGGTTATACGCGAGGTGATAAGGTTTTGAATTTTGTTTTTGATATAAGTACCAATCGTTTGTTAAATGTTGTATTAGAAGGGATATCTACTAAAGTAGATTCAATGACTTTTGAAGAATTTAGCTTAATTAAGGGTAGGAATGCACCGAGTGTACCAAAACCTGTTGTTGAAGAGGATGAAGAAGATGATTTATTAAGTAAATTAATCGGATCATGTGATTCTTTTGCTGATAATTTAAAGACTTGTGCTAGATATTCATGTGAATTTGAACATCCATTTACAGGAAAGAATATGTCAAGACGGATTATTGGTTCTGTAAATGATAAATGTCGTTATACAGAAGAGATGCCTGAAGGTCAGTATATGTTTTGTGATTTTACCGATGAAGTAAGAACTGCTGTTGCCGATTATTATTCTGATCTTTTGGGAGCTGGGATTGTTCTTACTAGTGTAACACTTGGAGATGGGGCACTTGCGAATGCTTATACAATTGATAATCAGGAAATAGCAAATCCAGCTCAGTATGCTTTTGATATTGGTGAGTGTGACGTTATTGATCGCTAGCTAAATATTAGATAGAAATTAGTAAGATAGTCTTGCAGATAGAATGTAGTTCCTGTAAAATCTAGGGGCTCTTTTTTTATTTAATTAAGAGTTAATAGTTAAAAACTATGAGTTAGAGCTCTTAACTATTAATTCATAACTCTTAACTAGTTATAAGTATGGCAGAAAACAAAAGTAATTATTCAGCGGATCAAATTCAAGTTTTAAAAGGCTTGGAGCCAGTACGGAAGCGTCCTGGAATGTATATTGGAACAACAGATGTACGTGGTCTTCATCATTTGATATGGGAAATCGTGGATAATTCCATAGATGAAGGTATGGCGGGTTATTGCGATACAATATTGATTGTTGTGAATGAAGATGGCAGTGTTACTGTTGCTGATAATGGTCGTGGTATCCCCGTAGATAAACATAAAACTACTGGTAAATCTGCGCTTGAAACTGTACTTACAACACTTCATGCGGGTGGAAAGTTCGGAGGAGATGATTCGGGTTATAAAGTGTCCGGTGGTTTGCATGGTGTTGGTGTTTCGGTTGTAAATGCATTATCGTCTAAGTTAGTTGCAGAGGTTCGTAGAGATGGAAAGGTTTATAGTCAAGAATATCGTGTGGGTAAGGCTCAGGATGACATTAAAGAAGTTGGTGAAACTAAATCTACTGGTACTTCGATTACATTTTGGCCAGATAAAGATGTTTTTGAGACTCTGGAATTTGACATGAATATGATTTTAACTCGCATAAGGCAACAAGCCTATTTAACAAAGGGTATTACAATTTCTGTGGAAGATAAGAGGATTGATCTTTATGAAGGTAAAATTCCACAAGGCTATACTTTTAAATATCGTTTTTATTTTGAGGGTGGAGTTAAATCTTATGTTGATCATTTGAATCAAAATAAGGATCCGATTATAGATACGGTTTATATGGAAAAACAGGTTGATGAAGGAAATATAGAAATTGCTTTACAATATTCACAGTCATATAGCGAAAATATAATTACGTTTGCGAATAACATTCATACTGCAGAAGGCGGTATGCATCTTACTGGCTTTAAAAGTGCCTTGACTCGTTCTATAAATAGCTTTGCTAGAGCTAAGGGTTTTCTTAAAGAGAAGGATATCAATATGACTACAGAGGATGTGAGAGAGGGGCTTACTGCCGTGATTTCTGTAAAACTTGCCGATCCGCAGTTTGAAGGTCAGACAAAATCAAAACTCGGTAATGCAGAAATAAGAACCGCTGTGGAGCAGGTTTTTAATGAAAAATTTAGTGAATATCTTGAAGAAAATCCAAATGAAGCCAAAGCAATTATAGCTAAGAATATGTTGGCAACTCGCGCACGTCTTGCATCTAGAGCAGCACGAGATACTGTGCTTAGAAAAGGGGCGTTAGAAGGGGCAACATTGCCAGGTAAACTTGCTGATTGTTCATCCAAAAATCCGAGCGAAAGCGAGATTTATATAGTGGAGGGCGATAGTGCGGGTGGTAGTGCGAAACAGGGGCGTGATAGGTATTTTCAGGCAATTCTTCCGCTTCGAGGTAAAATTTTGAATGTTGAGCAAGCACGTTTGGATCGTATGCTTAATAATAATGAAATTAAATCTCTGATTATTGCTATGGGGACAGGAATAGGAGAAACATTTGATATAGAAAGGATTCGTTATCATCGTATTGTGATAATGACTGATGCGGATGTGGATGGTGCTCATATTAGAACACTTCTTTTAACGTTTTTTTACCGTTATTTTAAACCTTTGATTGATGCGGGGTATATTTATATCGCTCAACCACCATTGTATAGGATTGGGAAAGGAAAAACTCAAGTATATGCATATACGGATGATGAGAAAATTGCTGTACTTTCAGAATTAGGCATTACCGATACTGAAGAAAAAGATGGAGATGCTGAGGACGGGGAAGAAACTGAAGAAAATACTGATGAAGTAACAACTGAAAAGAAAACTAAAAAACCTAAAGTATCCATACAGCGATATAAAGGTCTTGGTGAAATGAATCCTGATCAGCTATGGGATACTACTATGGATCCGCAAAAGCGAACTATGCTGAAAGTAACTGTTGAAGATGCTGAAAAAGCTGATGCAATTTTTGATACTCTTATGGGACCGGAAGTTCTTCCAAGACGTAAGTTTATTCAGACACATGCGAAAAAGGTTAAGAATTTAGATATCTAAATTCTTAAAGCTCGAAATCCGAAACTCGAAAATCTGCCTGCCGGTAGGCAAGGTCGAAATAAACTCGAAATCCGAAATTCGAAATACTTATAATAATTATTAAATACTATGAAACGCAAATTTAAGTTTATCAAATATACTAAAGTCTGGCTTTTATTGTCTGGTATCGTGATCTCTATTGGAATCGGTGCAATGGTGAATAATAAAATTCGGATAGGACATTTTATTAAGCTCGGTATAGATTTTACTGGTGGAACTTTGATGGAGATTAAGCTAGATGAAGTTAAAGATGATCAGGCAGAAGCCTTAAAAACCGCAATTGATACGGTTGTGGCTAAAAATACCGTAAGTCAGATTACTTATACGGATCAAAATACTTATATAATACACGGTAAAGATCTTTCAGCTGAGCAGTATGATGTGGTGGTAGCTTCTATTAAGGAGAATGTTGGAAATTTTGAAGAGATACGTTTTACGACTATTGGTCCAAAAGTAGGGAAAACGCTTAAGCAAAAAGCTTTTTTTGCTCTAGCAGTTGCAATTATTGCAATAGTACTGTTTATAGCTTACGCATTTCGACGAGTTCCTAAGCGTGTTAGTCCGTGGAGGTTTGGAATATGTGCGATTATAGCGCTTGTGCACGATGTTGTTATTACACTTGGTGTATTCGCATTTCTTGGATTTGAAGTTGATGCTTTCTTTATTACAGCACTTTTGACCATACTTGGTTTTTCTGTACATGATACAATTGTTGTATTCGACCGTATACGTGAGAATTTAAAATCTCAGGGGCGTGATGACACATTTGGTGATATTGCGGATATGAGTTTAAATCAGACGCTTACACGTTCAATTAATACATCGGTTTCTACGCTATTTACGCTTGTGGCTCTTTACTTTCTTGGTGCTGAGTCGATTAAGATATTTATATTTGCGTTGATTGTTGGTATTTTTGTTGGGACTTATTCTTCTATTTTTATTGCGAGTCCGATACTTACTATTTGGCAGGAGAAGAAACGCTTACGCTGATTAAGAGTTAAGAGTTTTCTTTTTTATTCTTTTTTCTTTTCCCTTCTGAATTTTGACCCACTTACCCCAGTGAGGGGGTGATTGTTGCGTATGAAATTGTTGTCCCAAATAAAAAAAAGGTTACTCTTTTCAGAGCGACCTTTTTTTTAAAAATAATTTTGAGATAATTAAGTTGTTGGTTTGATGACTTTTAGGCTGACATGAAAATCATCTCCAAGTACTTTTCTAACATCGGCAATATTAATTATATCTCCATCTTTCCATTGATCAGTAAAGGGTGGAGGAGTGGGGTACCCGGGGTGAGCAGTCCAAACCATTTCCTTTGTAGAAGGTTCTGGGTCGCTTTCATTTTGCTTACTATTTCCACCTACGATAACTGTAGCATAATCAACATCGTTTAATTGATTATCATTATCAACTTCTACAATTAACGAGCATGTATTTTTACCAGGTACTGTTATTACTTTTACCTGAGTGGAATCTGGGAGATCAGTAACTTTTTTGACACCCATTTTACCTGGAGTCATTACTTTTATATAACGAGCAACTCCGGCTGGAGCAAATGCACTTTCAGGAGAACCTTTTTCTGTGAAGAAAGCTCTATCATCGCCATCTACGGTTCCTTCTTGGTCGTATCTCAATTCAAGGAGCTCTTGGATACTTTTTGCTTTTGTGAAACGGGAGCCAACACCTTCTGATTCAAAATGTTGTTTGTTTAAACCTTCATAGTAATCACTAGCTTCTACTGGTAATAGAGTAGCTATTTCTTCTGAACGTTCAGTTTCTGACGGAAATTCATTCATAATAATAAAAGTTAAAAATTATTTAATTTACTATTATAGTATAGCATATTATAATCTATACGTCAATTCGGGATTGCACGTAAAAAAATGGTACGCCCAGAGGGATTCGAACCCCCGACACCTGGTTCCGAAGACCAGTGCTCTAATCCGCTGAGCTATGGGCGCATACCAAAAAAGAGTTTATCAGAGTTTAGTTTTATAGTCATTAGATTTTTTGAT
>JAOZLT010000076.1 GCA_029934675.1 Candidatus Altimarinota bacterium
TTGAACGATGGTAATCGGCCAAATTTTTTTGGTGACAATGTGCGAGGCATTTATGGTTTCTCCTGTAAGTAGTTGATATTACAGTCAAAATCTCGCCCGTATTACTGCGCAAATGTCAAGGTAAAAATGACATTATTTCCAATATTTTTCTATATTTTTTTACATGCAAATTCCTAACCGGACAACACTGATTGAACCTACCAAAATAAAAATATACAGGTCCCGTTGAAATCATGTATTAATTGTTTGGCCGGTCGGGTTTTACCGGCTTGGCATGGTCAAACAACAAAACCCTTTACTCTAATCCTGAATTGAGGAGTTTATGTACAATTTAGAGAGAAAGCAGATATTGGTTACTGGAGGGGCTGGGTTTCTTGGCTCTCATCTTTGTGAAAGGCTTCTTAACGACGGCCATAGCGTATTATGTGTCGATAATTTTTTTACCGGGACAAAGAATAATATTCTCAATCTTCTTGCCAATCCTTTTTTTGAATTAATGCGCCATGATGTCTGTTTTCCTCTTTATGTAGAAGTCGATGAGATCTATAATTTAGCTTGTCCAGCTTCACCTGTTCACTACCAGTTTGATCCGGTTCAAACTACAAAAACCTCCGTGCATGGAGCCATTAATATGCTTGATCTGGCTAAACGGGTGAGAGCCAAGATATTTCAGGCGTCGACCTCAGAGGTCTACGGTGACCCACATGTACATCCTCAGCCTGAACATTACTGGGGGCATGTTAACCCTATCGGGATTCGATCTTGTTATGATGAGGGTAAACGATGTGCGGAAACCTTGTTTTTCGATTATCATCGGCAGCACAAACTTCTCATTAAAGTCGCGAGAATTTTTAATACTTACGGGCCGCACATGCACCCGAATGACGGCAGAGTTGTCTCAAACTTTATTGTCCAGGCCCTGCAAAACAAACCTATCACAATATATGGTGATGGAAGCCAGAGTCGCTCCTTTTGTTATGTTGATGATTTGATTGAAGCTTTTATTTTGTTGATGGGTACTGCAGACGATTTCACAGGGCCTCTAAATATCGGCAATCCTAATGAATTCACAATGATCGAATTGGCAGAGTTAGTGCTGGAATTAACCAATTCCAACTCCGAATTTGTTCGCAACCCCCTACCGAGTGACGATCCAAAACAGCGCCAACCAGATATTAGCCTTGCAAAAGAGACCCTGGGATGGGAACCAAAAGTTTCTTTAAGGCAAGGATTAGAGAAAACGATTGAATATTTTGATGACCTACTGTCGAAATAATATGCGGATCAAATTGTTGTTCTTTTTTGCTTTTTTTAGAGAAACTCAGAGAGTTTGAGTGCCAAAATAGATGGAGTAAATATGATGAGAAATATTTTTACTGTTACTTCTTGTTTGACCGTTCTGATTTGTCTTTTATTTATTACTGTATTTCAAGGGTGTTCATCGAAAAGAACAACTGAAACTTTTGCAAATGGTCAGCAAATCTACATAGATGAAATGCCGGAAATTGAAAAAGAACAAGCTAGAAAAGAGATTTCTCTTGCTGTAAACGACGCACTGTATAGATACGAACTTCACAGCGGAGATTCAATTGAAGTTATGTATCATATTGATTCTGCAATTGAATCTGAAGATTATTTATTAAATGTCAACGATGAAATTCAGGTAGACATTTTACACCACGATGAAATAACGAGACGACTAAAAATTCGTCCAGATGGCAAAATCACCCTTCCAAGAAAGGGTGATATGCTTGCAGTTGGCCTTAAACCTATGGAGCTTTCTGCTCTTATAGAAAATATTTATAGTGATATTTTTACTAATCTGACTGTCACCACTACGGTCACCAAATATACCTCAAAAATGCAGGAGTTAAAAAAGGCAATCACAAATTCACCTCTTGGCCAGGCAAAAGCGATAAAGGTTAACCCTGATGGGTATATACAACTTCCCCTTATTGATGAAATTAAAGCATCAAAGTTAACTATAAGTGAATTAGAGAGTAGTGTAAATAAACTGTATCAGAAACAATTCAGAAACTTTGCTGTCTCTATGATACTCAAAGATATTGTAGGCAACACAATTTTTGTATTTGGAGAAGTTCAACAACCCGGGGCATTCAATGCGGTGAGACCAATGACACTCTTACAGGCTGTAGGCCGAGTCGGTGGGATAAAGTCGACGGGATCCCTCAAAGAAGTTAAAGTCCTTTATTGGGACAAACAAAATAGATCCCATATCCGAACAGTTAATTTGTATAATATTTTAGATAAGATGCAACTGGAAGAAGATATCCTTTTGGCAAATAATTCGGTTATCTTTGTTCCAAAAACAGGCATCTCTTTGGCAAATGAGTTTGTTGATCAGTATATAAGCAAGTTGTTGCTATTCAACGGTACAAGTTTCGGAATTTCATATGAGATAGATAAAGTTAAATTTGACTATTAATTTCGAATAATAAATATAAAATCTCATCTTTTTTAAAAAAGGGGGAAGTAAAATAATGAGTGAAGCAAATATTCTTTCGTTGCGGGATATCCTACACATCTTTTTTAAAAATAAAAAGATAATATTAACCATATTAATTACATCTATACTGTGTTCATTGACCTACAGTATTTTAACAACAAAGATATATAGAGCGGAATCTGATGTTTTAATCAAAATGGGTAGAGAAAAATTTTCTGCTATCAACTCTATGACAGGGGTTAATTATAATGTAGTTTTTCAGGAAAGAACCCAGAATATCAATAATGAGTTGAAAATTATTACTGGAACCCAGCTTTCTAAGCTAGTTTTCCCTCAGCTAAAAGCTTTGCTTGAACGACATCATGCACTTGAAAAAAAGACTTTTTTAAAACAGTTAAAAACTTTCAGTAAAGCTGTTATTAAAAATACAAAAGAGATTATTCGTTTGCCCTTATACTGGTTATGTCTGGCAAAAAAAATCACTGAAGATGAAGCCCTTGCGTACAATTTAGAAAAAAAATTTCATGCAGAATATTTAGAGGATACTGACATTATTCATTTAACGTTTTCATGGAGTAACCCAGATTTTGCAGCACATGCTTTGAATATCTACACAAATGAATATCTGAGATATCATACTGAAGTGCATAATACTGAGAAAGCTTTGAATCTTTATTCTGAACAACTAGATGTCCATGAGCAAAATCTTTTTAAAATTGAACGTGAAATCCAATGCCTCTGTAAAAAGAATAATATTTCAAATATAGAAAAACAGAAAACTCTCCTCTTGTCTGACATATCTTTATTAGAAAAAGACTTGCTCGACCTGTCAATTAGAATTATTTCAACGGAAAATAAGATGCTTTATATAAATACGATGATGTCGTCGAATGAGGAATGGATTGAAACTCCGAACATAGGGCAGCTTGGGGAAAAGGTTACAGACTTGGCAACACTTGATAAAATTTATTTTGATCTTAAAACATCAAAAGAACGAATTCGTAATGATTTTACTGATAACTCAAAAGAAGTACAGGATGTCAATAGGCAGATTACCGGAATCAGAAAGCAGAAAGGAGAAAGTCTTGTAAATATTCTTAATACTGAAATAAATGCCTTGCTCTCCCAACAATCACTAATTCAGCCACAAATTTCACAAAAAACTAAGAAGCTTGAGCGCCTTAGTTTTCTTAAAGTCCAACTCGAACAACTTGAACGTTCAAAAACAATCGCACAGGATAATTTTTTGCTATACAGCAAAAAAGCGGAGGACCTCAGAATTTTTAATGAGCTTGATAAAAGTCAGATACTCAGTCTCAAAATTATAAACCCTGCACTTCCACCTCTATTGCCATCCCACCCAAAAAAATGGCTCATTCTTGGAATAAGCATATTTTTTGCACTGTTTTTTAGTTTTGGGCTATCCATTTTACGTGAATACTTCAGCCATGGCATAAGGAAGCAACGTGATGTCGAAGAATACCTGAACCTGCCATTATTAACCACTATTCCAGAGCTTGAAAAACTGCAGCATAGGAGTTGATTATATGATTGATCGAAATAATAACAGACAAAAAATTTTAGAGCTTCAACTTGCCAAAGATCAGGGTTTTTCATCTGAACTACAAGTTGAATGTGAAAGTTTGTACTCAATGTTTAGCTCATTTAACAAGTCAGGGTCTGACGATGGGCAAATTATAGGTATAACAGGTTCTCGCCCAGGAGAAGGTGCTACAACAATTTCCATACTTTCAGCACTTGCTCTTTGTACCAATCCAACAAATTCAGTACTCCTGATTGATTGTAACCTGAGAAATCCTGAATTGCATAAATACTTTAACCCCCAAGAACAAAAAGATGGCTTGATTGAATTAATAGAACAGGGGTCAAACTTAACGGATGTTCTCTGGAAAGAGAAAAAATCCGGCTTCCATTTTATTTCATCAGGTCGCCCGGTGGATTCTCCGTCAGAATTTTTAAGTACGAACAAATTCATTAACACTTTAATGCAGCTTAAAAAAAAATACAGATATATTATCCTTGATTGTGCTCCTGTCTTGAATGCACCAGAGACATCAATACTCGCAAGTCATCTTACCGGAGTCATTCTGGTTGTGCGCTCTGAGTCAACGCGATATGAAATAGTTGCTTCAGCTAAACAACGTCTTGTTGATGCAAATGCCAATATTAAAGGAGTTATTTTAAACAAACAAAAACACTATATCCCTAATTTTTTATACAAGAGACTTTAACTTGAAGCAGACTTCTGAAAACAATCTTGATTTTGTAACTCAGGGTCGAGCAGGAACAACCTGGTGGGGGTGTTTTTTCTGTCTGCTACTTGGTTCTCTGGCATGCATGCTCTCTGTTGTTGTCATTGATCTCCCTGAAAAATATCTGATAGCACTTTTTGTAACTATTTTATTTGCTTCTATACTTCTCAGTATCAGAAGCTCAAAATATATTTTCAATATACTCCTTGCCTTATTTGCTTTCAGTATCTCAATAAATCTGGATATAAACTTTTTCGTTCAAAAAATAGGTGCTGGTACCTGCGCAATTACCTTTTCTTTACCTCTTGTTCTTGTTTTAATCCTTATTCTTTCTATCTTTATTGACACATTTCCACGTTTCCCAAAAATTCGTTATTGCCCAAGTCTTTTAGTACCTACCGGACTCTATATGGTAGCTGGTATAGGTAGTCTTCTAAATGCAACATATCCAAGTTTGGTTTTTTTTGAACTGTTTCGCTTGAGCATGCTCTTGCTGATTTGTCTTTTTGTTATGAACCTAAAAAATTATAGTCACTTGATTATTATTATACGCTTTTTATGTCTTGCAGTATTACTTCAAGGAACACTTGCCATAATTCAATATAAAACAGGCAAACAGTTAGGACTTGGTATCTTCGGTGAAGAAGAGCTCGTTGCTCAATTTATAGGATTTAAAGCCAATCGAGCAACAGGCACGATTGGTCATCCCAATGGATTAGCCTATTTTTTTGAGATATTACTGCCGTTAGTATTTGCTATGTTTTTGACAACCCGCGGGAAATGGAATAAATTGTTTTATGTTTCTGTCTTAATAGTCGGTTTCATGGGTATCCTTACAACTCTTTCCCGAGGGGGATGGGTTGCCATCGGTATCGTCTTACCTTTGGTTTTTATTACACTTTACCACAGACAAATTTTCAAACTAAAAACCGCTTTGGCATCTTTTTGCATTGGAATTTTACTGATTGCCCCTCTCTATTTTTCCTATCCAATTATTGTGAAAAGATTTACTCATACGGATTACGGATCATCTTCCCTACGCATGCCACTTAACAAAGCTGCTTTTTCTCTTGTAGAACAGTTCCCTTTTTTTGGTGTAGGATTGAATAATTTATCAGAAGTATTTCGCCATTATGATTTAACCGGATATACTTATTTTATGCATGGTAATAAAAGTGTCCCCCATAATCTCTATTTATTTGTCTGGAGCGAAGTTGGGACATTTGGTTTTGTTTCATTTTTACTTATTTTTATTATGATGTTTTTTTTAGTACTCCGAGTGGTTCATCAGGTTTCATTCCAACAGAAGGGTATATTAATTGGTATTTGCGGTGGGATTTCAGCCCACTTGATTCATGGTATGTTTGATCCCGGATTTAAACTTTCTCTTCTCATTTCGATTTTACTTTATACATTAATTGGTTTTATTGGTGCAGTATTCATCTTAAATCGCGGTATCCCAAAAGATTATTTACACCATATAGAGCATATGAACAATGTCTAAGAGAATTTGTATCCTATCGATTATAATTCCCACATATAACCGTTGTCAAATTCTCGAAAAGTGTCTTATTGCAATTGATCAGCAACAGCAATTAGAAGGTTATAGACTGGAAATTATTGTTGCTGATGATGGTTCAACGGATGCTACTGAAAAGGTAACTCAAGAATTTGCTAATAATAGTTGCTGGCCTGTGAAATATTACAAACAAACCAATCAGGGGGCAAATGCCGCCAGGAACATGGCCATTCGAAATGCTGAAGGATGGCTTCTCCTTATAATTAATGATGACACCATTCCGGTACCGACAATGGTTTATAGCCATATCAAAGAGCATGAGCGCTATCCAGAACCAAATATTGGGATCCTCGGTCGTGTTACTGTGTCAAGTGATATTCCTTATTCTCCGATTTCCAAATTACACCTTGACGCGAGTTTTGATAAATATGCTAATGAAGAGT
>JAOZLT010000077.1 GCA_029934675.1 Candidatus Altimarinota bacterium
TGTGCTATAAGCATGGCGGCGGCAGATATTTTGGGTGATTTGATTATTGGAATGGATATTGATGATGTACTTAGTATGACAAAAGAAGATTTATTTGAAGCGCTTGGTATCGAGATTAGTTTACGGAGGAGTAAATGTGCACTACTCGGATTAGTAGCTGTTAAAAATGCGATACTTAAATATAAAAGCAAAAGTATATGATTCAAGTTGTTTATCCATTCCTCCTGCGTCGAAATCGTTTGTCATGTTGTTTATTAAGTTGTTTATAGGTCACAAACTAATTATATGAAAATTACTAAAAACATGACTATCAAAGAGATACTCAAACTCAAACCAAAAGCTTGTAATATTTTAATGAGTTATGGCTTGAAATGTGCACATTGTGAGTTGGGTGCAGTTGGGACTTTGAAGGAGGGATGTAGAGGGCATGGACTTAGTGAAAATGAGGTTATTACCTTAGTTGAGAAATTAGAGGAACTTTAACGGTGGATTTCGGTGGACTCGGTGGATTTCGATGAGCTTGAGACTAAATTACAATCAAGCCTACTTCGCCGTAGTGGCTACGAAGACTGGATTGATGTCCAGCGATATCAAACGAAGTCAATTAGAACAAACTCCAACTTGCAATCAACGGTGCTATTAGTAGTGCGATTGTATTTATTACTTTAATAAGAGCGTTTAGAGCTGGGCCAGCTGTATCTTTGTATGGATCGCCAACAGTATCCCCTACTATAGCAGCTTTGTGAGCATCTGAACCTTTTCCTCCATGATGTCCATCTTCAATATATTTTTTAGCATTATCCCATGCTGCACCACCATTACTCATAGAAATTGCCATAAGTAATCCTGATGTAATTACACCTATAAGCATACCCCCCAAAGCTTTAGGACCTAGTATAAAGCCGACTAAGATTGGAGAAATGACAGCAATAATAGCTGGAACTATCATTTCTATAAGAGCTGCTTTTGTAACAATATCCACACATTTCTCATATTCAGGTTTTCCTTTGCCCTCCATAATGCCTTTTATTTCTTTAAATTGTCTGCGAACCTCTTTTACAACTGCATGAGCAGTACGCCCTACAGCTTTCATAACTACTGATGAAAAAAGGAAAGGGATTAGTGCGCCAATAAATAACCCGACGATAACCTGGTAATCTGTAAGATCAAAAATTAAACGTTTTCCAGATTGGAGTAAAGCTCCATTGTAGTCCTGAAATAGAACAATCGCTGCCAAAGCCGCTGAAGCTATAGCATACCCCTTGGTAACAGCTTTTGTTGTATTACCTACAGCGTCAAGAGCATCTGTAACTTTACGTACTTTTGAATCCAAGCCGGCCATTTCTGCAATACCGCCAGCATTATCTGTAATCGGTCCGTAACTATCCATAGCAATTATCATACCTGTTGTACTCAGCATAGAAACTGCGGCAATTGCTATACCGTAAAGCCCTCCGAAAAAGAAAGAAGCCATAATAGCACCAGCAATTACCAAGACAGGTAAAAATGTACTTTCCATTCCGACTGCTAATCCGATAATTACATTAGTTCCAGCTCCGGTTTCAGATGCCTTAGCTGTTTCTCTTACTGGACGGTACTTTGTAGCTGTATAGTATTCTGTAATTACAATAAGAAGGATTGTAACAGCAGCTCCTACAAAAGTTGTTAGGAATAATCCCATTGGATTACCACTTTCAGGGATTAGAAGCATTGTAACTGTAAAGAACCCGATTAAAGAAAGTACCTGAGTAACTGCCACACCTTTATATAAAGCAACCATGATAGCTGATTTCTTTTTAGTTTTAATGAAGCTAAAACCGATAATAGAAGCTATAACTGCAACAGATCCTAAAGCTAATGGATAAAATACAAAAGTCATAGAAAGTCCTTGTGCTACAGCCAATATCATTGCTGCAATAAGAGTGACTGCGTAAGTCTCAAAAAGATCAGCCCCCATACCAGCGCAATCACCTACATTATCACCTACATTATCCGCAATAGTGGCTGGGTTTCTTGGGTCATCCTCCGGAATACCAGCTTCTACTTTTCCAACCAAGTCGGCACCTACATCTGCGGCCTTAGTAAAAATTCCTCCTCCAACACGGGCGAATAATGAAACTAAAGAAGCTCCAAATCCAAAACCGATTAAAATATGTGGAATTTTTTCAACTTCAATTCCTATGCCACTAAAAAGTAAGAAAAGTCCGCTAACTCCAATTAAAGCTAAGCCGACTACAGCTAAGCCATTGACTGATCCCCCCTTAAAAGCGACGAATAAAGCTTCACTCAGCCCCTTCTTTGCAGCAGCAGCAGTTCTTACATTTGCACGTACAGATACATTCATACCTACATAGCCTGCTATTGCAGAAAATAAAGCACCAAACAAAAACGAAATTCCTATATTTATACTAAGGACAAAACTAAGAATTATAAATAATATTATAGCAAATATCGCAACAGTTTTAAATTGCCGATTCATATAAGCCATTGCACCAGCACGAATAGCTTCTGCAATTTCTTTCATTTTAGGTGTGCCTGCATCCTGTTTTAGTACCAAATAGGTATTGAATCCCGCATAAATAAGACTCAGAATACCGATTACTAAAGCGATATATAGTATAATCATGATTAATTAAGAGTTATTAACTAAATATAGTGCGAGTGCGAGTCTCAAGTCTCAAGGGTGCATCTCCTGTCTTGAGACTCGCACTCGCGCTTGAGACTTTTTAAAAAGCACTTCATTAATTTCGTAAAGATTTTACGTTAATGAGAGTAAAAATCAAGACTACTACTTTATTTCTTAGTTGCCTTTTTTGCTCTTTTCTTGGTTACTCTTTTTTTTGTTGCTTTTTTTGGCCTAGCTTTTGCCTTCACTTTTTTAACCACTTTTTTGGTTTCTAGTTCAACTTTTCTCTTAACAAAAGAGAGATTCTTTTTCGCTTTTATCGCCTTTTTGGTAATTTTTCTTTTTACAATTTTAGCTTTCTTTTTAATCTTATTTGTCTCTTCCTTAACTTCACCGGCTTTATCTTTTATCACCTCAGTAAGATCTTCTAGTTTTTCCTGAACGGTTGCGGCAACATCATAACCTTTTTCTTCTGCAGCTTCCAAAAAGCTCTTCATCTTCTCCTGTGAAAGCTCTAAAAATGCAGAAACCTGCTCGTGCTCAGAAAGTTCTTTTAATTCTTTAATAACATCCTCTCCTGCATCCTTAAACGCATTCCCCAGATGTTTTAGCCCATCTACATGTGATTTTTTACTTTTTTTAATAAGCTCTTTTCTTAATTCTTCACCTTTTTTAGGTGCAAACAGCATACCAAAAGTAAGTCCGCTGATTAAGCCAACGATATATCTTCCTAATTTCATATTTTTTTTGTTAGATTTTATCTACATATAAACTTATCAAAATCAGGCCATAGTTGCAATGAATATTTACTATTTAGAATAACTAAAACAATATTTCTGATTTCTGATTTCTCATTTCTGATTTAATTATGAATTACGAATTATCAATTAGAAGATTAGAAGATTAAAAAATTACAAACGTTCGCTATGCTCACTATTACAAAATTAGAAGATTAAAAATTCTACATTCGAAATCTTTTGGAAATTGGTTATTCGAAATTGGTCATTTTAAATTAATTATGAGTTATGAGTTATGAAGTGATTGGAATTGAGAATTGGTTATTCAGAATTTTTATAGTAGAATACAATCTATGTTAAAAAAACTTCGAAAACATAAGTATTTCCCACACGTTATTTGGTCTGCAATGGCTATGATAGCTATAATTCTATTATTCTCTTGCTCACAGAGAGTTCATTCAGGTTTTAATATTATTGATGCTCATGAACACATTCAAAGTGTAAAAAAGGCTGATGAATTAGTTTTGGCTATGAATAATCTTGGAATTGAAAAAACTATTTTACTACCTTCACCAATTGAAACCCTTACTTTGAACGGCAATCAGACATTTACACGATATCAGGAAAATATTGATGAGATTTTAAAAATTGTAGAAAAATACCCTAAACGTTTTGTTCCTTTATGCACTATAAGCCCTGTTGATGCTGATGCGTTAGAAATATTTAAAGATTGTCATGAGCGAGGTGGTAAAGGGTTGAAACTTTATAATGGACATTCATTTTACTATGAACATTTTGATACACCCTTGGATTCACCGCGTATGAAGCCAATTTATGCTTATGCTGAGCGCAATAACCTTCCAGTTCTCCATCATGTAAATATTAATAACTACGGAGACGAACTTGAAAATGTATTAAAGGAATTCCCTGACCTTGTGATGTCCATCCCACATTTTATGGTTTCCAGTCGAGATTTGGATAAAGTAAGACATATTCTTGATACTTATCCAAATACTTACACTGATATCAGTTTTGGGAGCACACCATATTTCGCGGCCGGTTTCCGTAGAATCAGCTTAGATTCTGATAAATATATTGAATTCTTTGAAAAATACCATGACCGCATATTGTTTGGCACAGATATGGTGCTGACAGAAATGGAAAAGAAGGATCAGGAATATATGGAAACAACGTTACAGTGCTACAAGGATATTCTGGAAAAGAAATCCTTTAAATGTGCGCCTGTAAATGATTATTATAAAGGTGAAGCTGAAAAGAACAATGAAGCTTATGAAAACTGTAAACCTAAAACAGGTAAGTTTTGTAAATCCAAGGGCGAAAAACTAAGATCCTATACTAGATGGGCTATGGAAACTAATACAATAAATGGACTTAATCTAAGTTCAGATATTCTGAAAAAGATTTATGTGGAAAATCCGGAGAGGTTTTTGAGGGCTAATCAGTAGGGTTACATTGAGGCTACGTTGAGGCTACGTTGAGGCTACGTTGAGGCTACGTTGAGGCTACGTTGAGGCTACTTCGTTCCGCTTCGCTACACTTTGAGGCTACGTTGAGGCTACGTTGAGGCTACGTTGTGGAGACATTGTGGGAACATGGTGGGGACATTGTGGAGACATGGTGGATATTACCTTTCTACAAATTCGAATACTCTCTCTCCAATATAAATCTTGTCGCCTTCTTCACCACCCATTTTTGCCATTTCTTTTTGGGCACCGATTTTTTTGAGTATGTCGTACATGCGAATAACAGCTCCGCGTTTCTGCATATTGGTCATAACCGCTATCTGTTCAATGCGTCTACCGGTAATACGGAAACCACCTTCGATTTTCTCAACATCGAATTGGCGGGCATCTGGAATATCTAAATGAGGTTTAAACACCTTACGTTCTGTTTTGGGACGGATGTATCCGTTTCCTACAGACCGACGATGTTTTATTATTACGTCCTTTAATGCATATAAAAATGCGTCAATTCCTTCGCCTGTTACCGCAGAAATGAATAATGGTTTCTGTTTTTTGAATATTTTCTTTGTTTCTTCAATAATCTCTGGAATCGTAGCATCTACTTTACTAACTACGAGCATCTGAGGCTTTTTGGCTAAATCTTTACTAAATGACTTTAATTCTTCGTTCAGTTTTTCATAATCGGTTTTTATATCATCTCGTGTAATATCCAACAGATGTACCAGAATTTTAGTTCGTTCAATATGTTTTAAGAACTCAATCCCCAACCCTTTCCCTTCATGCGCACCCTCTATAAGACCTGGGATATCAGCGACCACAAAATCCGTATCATCCACTTTTACCACTCCAAGATTTGGTATAAGCGTTGTGAATGGATAATCGGCAATTTTTGGTCTAGCGTTAGAAATTCTGGAAATTAGAGTCGATTTACCAACACTCGGATAACCCATTATCGCGATATCCGCAATCAGCTTAAGTTCCAGCCTCAATTCTTTCTCTTCACCAGGTTCACCAAGCTCAGCAAAATCGGGTGATTGGCGAACTGATGTGGTAAAACCTAAATTACCCTTACCTCCCAATCCACCTTTTGCAACTATAACTTGCTGACCATGCACTGTTAAATCCACAATCAGTTCATCCGATTCTGAATCGAATATAAGTGTTCCGGGTGGAACTTTCAAAATCACATCTTCACCTACTGCACCGCTCTTGTTTTGACCAAGCCCCTGTGTACCATTCTCTGCTTTATAGTGCTTTTTACCTAAAAAATTAGCCAAAGTATTCAGATTAAAATCCGCTTCGATTATTACATTTCCTCCACTACCCCCATTGCCACCATCAGGACCGCCTTTAGCAAGATATTTTTCACGCAAGAAGCTAGCAGAACCATTGCCGCCATCGCCTGCTTTTACGAAGATTTTTGCCTCATCGCTGAATTTCATAATTAGGAGATTAGAAGATTACAATATTAGAAAATTACAAACGTTCGCTTCGTTCACTATTACAAGATTAGAAAATTAGAAACGCTTCGCTATTACAAGATTAGAAGATTACAAACGTTCGCTTTGCTCACTATTATAAGGGTACTAGATTCTTTGAATAAAAGAAAGAGGAAAACTTGACATTTGTTAATTATTTGTTAAAATACTGTTCCTTTTAACTAAATTAGCATGCGAGTAAAACCTATATCACCCAATCAAATAGCACAAGAAGCAAGAGATGCTTTCG
>JAOZLT010000078.1 GCA_029934675.1 Candidatus Altimarinota bacterium
ACGTTGAGGCTACGTTGAGGCTACTTCGTTCCGCTTCGCTACACTTTGAGGCTACATCGCTGCGCTTTGAGGCTACTTCGTTCCGCTTCGCTACACTTTGAGGCTACGTTGAGGCTACATCGCTGCGCTTTGAGGCTACTTTGAAGCTACGTTGAGGCTACATCGCTTCGCTTTGAGGCTACTTTGAGGCTACTATTGAGGTTGTAATTAGTAATCCACAATTGTAGCCACTATTGTAGCCTCAGCGACGTAAGGAGCGTAGCCTCTATGTAGCCTCTATGTAATTAGGATAATAATTTAATTGCTGGTAATTCCTTCCCTTCAATCATCTTAAGTGATGCTCCTCCACCTGTGGAAACTAGGGTAATTTGGTCTTCAAGCCCCATCTTTTCAACAGCAGATGCGCTATCCCCTCCTCCTACAATTGATATTGCATCGGCTTCAGCAATTGTATGACCAATCATTTTGGTACCGTGACTGAATTTTTCCATCTCAAACACACCAATCGGACCGAACCAAAGAATTGTTTTAGCTTTTTTGAGCTTAGCCACGTACTGACCGACAGTTTCAGGACCAATGTCGAGTGCCATCCAACCGTCCTCTACTTCATCTACTGACACCTCTTTGGAATTAGCGTCTTCAGAAAAAGAATCAGCCACTATGCAATCAACAGGAAGGTGTACTTTATCGCTAGCATTTACTTTCTCCAACAAGTCACCCATAGCACCAAGCCCTTCATCATCTATTTTACTTGCCCCCATATTTTTACCTTTAGCCTTTAGTAATGTGAATGCTAAAGCTCCTGCAACTAATATATCATCAACTTTATCTAATAAATTGTTGATTGCAGTAAGTTTATCAGCCTTCAAACCACCAATAACAGCCACTACAGGATGTTCTGGGTTTTCTAAAGCTTTTGTTATAGCAGACACTTCTTTCTCTACTCCCAAACCAGCGTATCCATCCATTAACTTTGGCAACATCATACTAGCGTGTTTACGGTGGGAATTTGAAAAAGCTTCATTTACATAAATATCTGCAAGCGATGCCAACTGCCTACTAAATGCTTCTACCTCTGTTTCATCTTTACTCTTTTCTCCTGGATGAAATCTTAAATTTTCCAGCATTATAACTTTGGCATCTGGTAAGCCATTTTCACCCCAATCATCAACTTTTATCACCTCCATTTCAAGATATTCGGATAACTTAGTGGCAATTTTGTCAGTTTTTAGATTTTCTTCATTATTTTTTGGTCTTCCAACATGTGTCATTAATATTATTTGAGCTACTTCCGCATCCAAAAGAAACTTAAGAGTAGGTAATGCGTGGCGGATTCTTTTGTCGTTACGTACATTTCCTTCGTCATCCAGAGGTACATTAAAATCAACACGAACGATTACTTTCTTGCCCGCTAAATCAGATGCGTCTTGGAGAGTTTTCATAATTTTATTTCTTAAAAAATATGCCCAAAAAGTATACTGATTTACTTGGTAAAATTCAATTGACGATTTTGCGTGTTATGAGTAATAAGCTACATCGTCTGAACCGCTGATTCTCTGGATTACTGAGATGTATCAGGATGGATTTTGACCGCTGATTCACAGGATTGCTTATTTGTATTATCCATTTAATTCATCTCGGTAAATCCATACAATCCTAAGAATCAGACGATTTCTGTATATCTCTTATCCTTAAATTCCGGTACCTTATACCCCATATCCGCATATGCCTCTTTCGGAATCCCTAAATCACCCAAATATACTTTTCCAATGGAATCAAGATGTTCTTCAAAGCCTTTTTTCAACATTCCTAATGCAATTGTATAATCGGCTTTGATACAAGGCTTACCAATTGAACCATTATGAATGTCTAATCCTGATGGCACGTCTACTGCTAGAATTGGGGTTGTTGTACAATTTATTTGTTCAATTATTTTGGCTTCAGGAAGCCTAGGATTGCCTTTTAGTGAAAAACCGAAGAGGGCGTCAATAATCAAGTCATATTCACCTGATAAAGTGTCGGAAAATTCGACAACACCATGTTTTAATGCGTTCTTTTGTAGTGGATGCAAATTTGCGTCCACTACCGCATTAACACGGTGTGGAGAAAAAACCGTAACATCAATCCCCTGCTCAGCAAGCAGACGAGCGGTTATTAGCGCATCGCCACCGTTGTTGCCTTTGCCACTTACAACCAATACACGGACAAACGATTGTCCACCTTCGGTTTGTGAAGTGATACGTGGTAGGATTTCGTTCATCACCACATCAAAAACTGCCTTACCGGCATTCTGCATCATCTGCGCAAGAGTAATGGGATAATTTTCAAATGCATAGCGTTCGAAGGTCATCATTTGGTCGGTGTTGAGGTATTGGTATTTCATAAGCTCATTATTATAAAAATTAGAAGATTAGAAAATTAAAAAGATTAGTTTTCAAGTTTTTAAGTTTTCCATTTATCAATTAATCTTGTAATCTTCTAATAGTAAGGCGTTTTTTAATCTTCTAATCAATAATTAATGAAACAATATTTAGATTTAGTTAGACACGTTCTCGAAAACGGAGAAAAAAAAGAAGATCGGACCGGTACCGGGACACTTTCCGTATTCGGATATCAGTGCAGATATGATTTGCGTGAAGGATTCCCTTTAGCTACAACTAAAAAGGTTTATTTCCGGGGAATTCTGCATGAGCTTTTGTGGTTTTTAAAAGGAGATACCAACATTAAATACCTTGTTGACCGCAATGTCCGCATTTGGAATGAATGGCCGTATGAGGCTTATAAAGCGAGTAATGAATATAAGAACGAAAGTCTTGAGGAATTTGTTGAGAAGATTAAATCCGAGGATGGATTTGCTGAAAAATGGGGAGATCTTGGGCCTGTTTATGGTAAGCAATGGATACGGTGGCCGAGCCATGATGGCAAGGAAATTAATCAGATTAAAAATGTACTTGAGCAGATTAAGAATAATCCGAAATCTCGACGTTTAATAGTTAGTGGATGGAATGTTGCAGATATTCAGGAGCTGATTTCTGGTAAAAAATCTGCACCACCATTATGTCACACACTGTTTCAGTTCAATGTTTCACTGGACGGGCATTTAGATATGCAATTGTATCAGAGAAGCGCGGATATTGCCCTCGGTGTGCCGTTTAACATAGCCAGTTATTCGATGCTTTTGATGATGGTGGCTAAAGAATGTAATCTTATACCTCGCCACTTCATCCACACTTTCGGTGATGCACATATTTACCTGAATCATATTGAGGGACTGAAGAAGCAACTTACTCGAATCCCAAAGAAACTCCCTCAGTTACAGATAGCTGACAAAGGTTTTTGGGATTTGGAATTTGAGGATTTTGAATTAGTGGGGTATGAATGTGGGGAACCTATTAAGTTTGTAATTGCTGTATAATGTTATTAAATCCGAATCTCGAAATCCGAAATCCGAAACAATATCGAATCTCTAAATTTAAATAACTAAAGCGCTTCAAAATTAAAACATTCGAATTTAGAATTTGTTTCGAGTTTCGAGATTCGGATTTCGAGTTTAAAAAGTAACTCTCTGAATCAAACAAAGATAACCTAAATTAAAGCAAATGAATCATAATATATACATCATCGTCGCCACAGATGAGAGCCTTGGTATCGGCAAAGACGGTAAACTGCCGTGGCATCTAAAGGATGAACTTAAGTATTTTAAAGATATCACTACAAAAACCGATGACCACACCAAACATAATATGGTTGTAATGGGGCGCACAACGTGGGAATCAATTCCACCAAAACATCGTCCGCTACCAAATCGACGAAATGTAGTTCTTAGTCGTAATACTGATTATGAGGCAGTTGGCGCAGAAACAATTCATACTCTTGAGGGTGCTCTACTTGTGGCTGATAATACGATTGAGAATATATTTGTAATAGGCGGGGCGCAGGTTTTTAAAGCAATGATGGAGCGGGATGATTTAACTGGTATCTATCTTACTCAAATACACGATGAATATGACTGTGATACATTCTTCCCCGAGATTCCTGAAAGCTTTGGCGAACCTCAGAATCTAGGTGGTGTGGAGAATGATGAGGTGAGTTATAATTATTTGTTTTACGGCTCAAAATAAATTTGTATAACGAGAAAGGGGGAAGCGTGAGCTTCCCCCGTCTACCGGCTCGTATACATCCATCTCTAGATGTATGGGAGTGGCAGTTAGAGCGTATCGAGATTGTTGATCGAGAACATGTCGTGTGCTCCCTTTCAGTTTGAGATTACTAAGTTCGGACTCGAAGTTCGAAGGTTCCTCCTTTCTTGAATTAAAAAACAAATATTCGATACTTTGCCTTGGCCGAGAGCACTCGCTTGAGGTCCTAAGACACTCGCTTGAGGCCGCCGACAACTTGACAGTGTTCGTACTATACGCTATTTTTGTATGTTTGTCAAGTATTTTTATATACAAAACTGGTGGCCCGGGGCGGAATTGAACCACCGACGCAAAGATTTTCAGTCTTTCGCTCTACCACTGAGCTACCAGGCCACTTTGAAAAGTGCGCACAAATAGTAATTGAATTCTTTTTTTGGCGCAAGATAATTCTAATCTTTATATCAACTTCTTAATCCGATACACTGTAACTGTTATTTGATAAGCCAATAAAATGAAAAAATTACTCATACTTCTATCCTTTTTACTATTAACTGCCTGCCAGACTGTTTCAAATCCGACAGACTCAGTACCTGATACCACCCTCAATAAAGCCAGTCTCGCAAATCCTGCATCAGTTTATTGCGGGGAGCAAGGTGGTAAACTTGAAATCAGAGAAAATAAACTAGGTCAGTATGGCGTATGTATATTTCCCGACGAAAGTGAGTGTGAGGAATGGAAATATTTTCGGGGCGAGTGTAATCCAGGAGAAAACAAATTACCTGATACATCATCTATTAATGGTTTTGACGACTGCGTAAATGCAGGAAATTCGATTATGGAAAGCCATCCAAGACAATGTAAAACTGCTGACGGAAGGTCTTTTACAGAAGTTCTGGATAAACCGATAGAGCCTCCGACTACTGATGTGCCTCAGATATGTACTATGGATTACACACCTGTTTGCGCTTTAATTCAGGCTCAATGTATAAAAGCTCCATGTTCGCCCTTATTCCAGACAAAATCAAACGAATGTACCGCTAAATCATTAGGTAATATGCTTTTAGGATTTACTCCTGGAGAGTGTGAGAAAGATTTGAGGACTAAATGTAAAACTAATGCTGATTGCACATTACCCGGTGACTACGCATCTATGAGTAGATGTCCTTTTGAAGCAAAATGTGTGGTTGATTCATGTGTGGTTGTTTGTCCGCAAGGTCATGCAAGTGGAGACTCTACAATATAACCGATAACTGATATCTGGAAGTGACATTGGCGAATGTCGCCTTCAGTTAACTGATAACCGATAACAACAAACAGCATGATAAAACTAAAACACATACTCATCACCTTACTTCTCACCCTCTTTTTCCCCTTAACTGCATCTGCAGGAGAAGCTTTTGATATAAGTAATTTTGATACCAATATTACCATTCACGAAAACGGAATACTGACCGTAGTAGAGACGATTGATGTGGATTTTTTATATGAAAGACATGGGATTTTCAGAGATATCCAGACAGTTGGAATAACGGTAGATGTTTTAAGCGTTACCGATGAGAACGATAAAAACAGAAAATATGAAGAAATCGGATTTAATGAAGGCTTGCGTTTAAAAATCGGTCATCCTGATAAATATGTAGATGGGAGACAAATATATAAAATTACCTATACGGTCAGAAAAGCTATTCGTTCTTTCCCTGAATATAACGAACTTTATTGGAATGCTACTGGAAACGCATGGCCAGTAAAAATTCATCAAGCATCAACAACTGTTAAACTTCCCTCTAGTGTTAAAACAGATATGGAAGTTATAACGAAATGTTATACAGGTGCTGTATCCTCTACAGATCAAGACTGCCAATCTCAATACGATTCGAACTCGAAAACGGTTACATTTAATTCCACCTCCAGTTTACCTGAATATAGCGGTATGACTATTTTGGTTGGGATTCCGCCAGACACTCTTATTCAGCCTACTATTTTGGAGATAAAAAGTATGCCGTCAAAAGCTAATGTTAAAATAAATGAAAAAGAATATTGTGCCACTCCTTGTTCTCTAGACATGTTATCTAAAGGAAAGCATGAGGTAAGCGTTGATAAATTTGGATATAAATCTCCTGAGCCTAGAACTGTATTACTTGCTAATGGAAAAACAACAATTGAAAGCTTTGATCTTAAAAAACACTATTGGCTCGATTTACTTTGGTTTTTAATTATATCAGTAGTTGCACTTATTTCCTTTGAGCCAATAATTACATTCTGGAGAAAAGGGAGAGATCCAAAAGGAAAAGGTTCAATAATGCCTATATACGAACCACCTGACAATCTATCACCCGCAGAAATGGGGACTTTGT
>JAOZLT010000079.1 GCA_029934675.1 Candidatus Altimarinota bacterium
ATATTATACACAAAGGAACTGTTTATTGGCTTATGTTTACTTTAGAATGCTGCTTTGGCTGTAATTTTACCAAGACGCTCTGGAAACAGAGTCTTAGCCCCCAACCACGTTTTCCAACCCAACGTACCCTTGCGTTTCAATGGATCAGCAATACCACCAGAACCTAATGCCTGGAAGATTACTTCAGTTCTGTTCTTACCTCTTAAGGCAACTTGTGAACTATGATCAGCTCCCATACAGAAGATCTCTCCAGTATACTCACCACCACCAATATCAGTTAATTCAGCAGCTGCATTCTGGATAACTCTAAATTGACCGATCTTACCGATCTCACCATCAATCTTAGTTACACCAGCAGCATACTCTTCAATAGGTACGAATGATGCATTTCTTTCTCTCATCTCATTACCAAGTACTGGATGAAGAACCATGATATACATAGTATCTACTGGTACAGTACCATAGTCACCATGTGAACTTAGAATTGAGCTTACTGGTTCAGCACCAGACAACATCAATTTCATATACATACTGTTAAGTGAAGCAGTGAATGCTGCATCAGATACAAGTACTGTTGGTGTAGAAACTACATGTCCAGCTCCATAAGAGAGTTGATCTCTATAGAATGCATCAATGATAGTTCCACCAAGTGAACCCATCTGTCTTACAGCTTCAGTAGTTGTATACACAGGATGAAGTAGATTAATCTCTTCAGTCTCTGGCATCCAGTCACCAATAGGGAATACTGTAGCTGAAACCTCTACATACTGCATTGACTGCTTAGAGTCACCAGAACTACCTTCTGGAAGGATAAAGCTCTTATATGCATCAGCAGGAGCTGTAACAAGAGTTCTTTCACCAGCAGCAGTATCATTACCAGTAATAGCAACGTTTGTATTCAATGCACCAAAATATAATTCTGATGGATCAATATACTTTCTGAAGATAATCTCTTCAGTTGATTTCTGTGGTAGAGTCTTTGTGTTTGTAAAGAATCTATCATACATAGCTTTCTGAGCAGACTGTACTAAAAAAGTCTTCTCATAGAAAGCACATAGTTCAGGTCCTAGTTGATTGTTAATACGATCACCATATTCCATATCTTATCCTTCTTATATTATAGAGACAACTTTTTAGTCATCTCTTCAAAGACACCTGGATTATTCCAAATGTCATCTGCTTTAGTCTGAGCACTTCTAGGAGGGTTACCTCCATCAGTAGGTGCTCTAACATCATCTGTTGGAACAGAAACCTGTCTTCTGTCCGTATATCGTTGATTAGCATAACCATAAGCTTTAAGCCAAGGTAGCTCTGGATGAAGTGCTTTAATCTTCTCCGTCTCAACTCTCAGAGTATCAAACATACCATTCTCTACATCTTTAATGAATAGAGGCATCACAGAGGTACTGTAGACCTCTTGTTTGAACTCTTCGTTAATACTATCGAATGTTGAAGAAACCTTCTCAGATCCTTCAGGATTTAACTTTTGATAATCAGACCAGATGTCTTGAACTTCATCTACTTTAGCGTTACTCACATCAGGAGCATACTCAGTCTCAGAAGTATCTACATCATACACATCCACATCATATTTACTGATTAGATGTTTCAGTGCGTCTTTATTACCACCAGCTAAGTCGACTAATGACTTCAAGTCTTCCACTGCAATATCAGGTCTCTCTTTAAGAATATTGAGATGTTCTTTAAAAGGTTTGACTTCAGCATTCTTCTGTTCGTAATTTAATCCCTTCATTCCAAACTGGAACAACTCATCAGGAGTAACACGAATTTCTTTGCCTCTATCAACAAGTGGTGTAACTAGGTATCCATCATCATCAAGTGCAAATTGATTCACACCTTCTTCAACTACTTCATTAGTACTCTCATCTTCAACTACAGGTTTCTCAGGTTCTTCCACAACATTGGTCTCTTCAGTAAAAAGTGACATATCAGGATTATCCAAGTCTATAGAATCAAACGCTTTATCATATGCATCTTCATATGAATTATCTTCAGGAGTTACTGATTCAACAGCATTGCTCGATTCCTCATTTACAGTTTCAACTTGCTCACCAGGAGTATTGGTTTCTACATTTTCCATTTTCTATTTTTCCTCTGCTATCTTTCCGTCCTCTATGACACCGTAGATAAAATCATTGAGATCTTTTCTAGAGTCAATACCTCTAAGAGTTCCTTTACTGGAACCCTCCCTATACATAAGGTCATGAATAGTATCTCTCATGTACCTTTCGAGAATTATATCAACAAAATCTTTATTTTGCAAAAGTCTCTCAACTTTAGACTTATCATCTATAGCTAAGTTATCCTCACTACTTCTCACCTTTACCTCCTTGAGCTGCTTTAACTCCAGTCTCAAATGCTGACCTATCAGACTCTCTCTCTTGAGTATCTATGTCGCTATAGGTCTTAGCTACTTGACTGTATTTACCAGCCAAATCAGCATCTATACCAGCTTCCTTAAGAGCAGTGGTACTTCTAACCTGTTCTGCTCTAGCAGTAGCATTATCAGCTAATGCAGCATCTTTCTGAGCTTCAGCACCTAACTTAGCTAACTCTAACTGTTGAGCTTGTTGTGCAGCTGGATCTGGTTGTGGAGTGAACTCTCTAATCTTCTCAGCAGTAACAGGGAAGTCCATAAGTTCAGCATACTCAGCAAGTAGATCCTTAAGTATCATAGGGTCAACCATATTACTCAATGCACCCATCTGTTGCATCAACATATTCAACTGATTAATCCTAACTTCTTTAACACCATCAGTACCTACTTTGATCCTGATATCATAATTAAGATCTTCCTTGGTGAACATATCATTCACTTCTTCCATAATAATCATCTGTGCTTTCTGAGCTACTTCAGGAGGTAATTGATCTATCTGATACTGTTGCATCAACAACTGAGTCTCTTTAATCTTAACCTGCTCTATATCAATACCAGTGATAGTTTTAATCTCATCTTCACTCAAATAATCAAGAGACATAGACATCCACATCTCCAACACTTCTTTCATCCCATAATTAATATTCTGTGTAATATCTAACAGTCTAACTTGAGACATACTAAGTGTAGCTGTAAAGTTAGTAGCAGAAGCATTCATATGTGCTCCAGTAACTCCCTGCATAATCTTACTGATACCAGTCATTCCCTCAGCTTCTTGATCAAGCATAGCAAACAAGTTAAAGATGCTAGAAGGTATCTGATTGTATCCACCATCCATTACAGCAGTATTAATATTCTCAGTTGTATTAACCTCAACAAGAGGTTCTTTGCTCATAAGTCTCTGATGATTAGTAGCATCTAAAGCACCCTTCTTCACAAACTTAACTGCATTATTACTATTAGCCGTATTGTCAATAACACCTCTCATTAACATAGTATAGATATATTGTATATCCTCAATAAGTGGAGCTATTGATTTACCCCATACACTGTACAAACTTGGTATAAGTGGAATACCTACAAATGGTATCTTCTTGAATGAGTAAGGGTTCTTCTTCAACTTCATCAATAACTTCTCGCTACCAAGATAAGCTATAGTAGCTACACAAGGTACAGGAACATCATCATCGTCAATATCCATATCTACCCAGTACTCATATATCTTTATCTTCTTCTTGGCTTTATCATCATAGTTATTAAAACCATTACTTGCAGACAACACACCACTCTCAACATCTTCAAAGTAGTTAGCTGTCAAGTCACCTTGATACTTCTTTATCTTAGCTACTACTTCTTCACCATAGATATGTTCTTGCTCAGATATCTCACCTATACTTGTTTCATACTCATAAATAAGAAACCTCATATCCTTAGACTTGTTAGCCAATGGATCAGTATAGACTCTACCATTCTTCAACACATCAGCAGTAGGTACATTAACTACAATGTTATCCTTCTCTATATACATCTCTCCATTCTTCTCAACAACTTCAAAACCTTGTTGTTGTATCTGAATAGCTTGCTCAGGAGTGATTTGACCTATCTTGATACTTTTCCTCTTATTAACTCTTTTCCACCCTACACGAATCCACCCAGTGCCTTCTTTGGTCATTACTCTAGCTAAGTCTTTATAGAACCTATTCTTATCAAGAGTCTTATCATGATAGTGATTAAGAATACCCTGGTCAATCTTAGCTTTATAAACATCCTTATCAGTAACAGGAGTTATCATAATATTCTGGTCTCCAGATATAAAAGGTTTAGCTAAATTAGATACAAGAGTTTCACCTTGTTTCTGAACTATCTTCCAAACAAACTTACTATGATTAGTTGTCTCATTTCCATATGGATCACCATCATATATCTGAGTCCACTTATCTATATCATTATCAACTTGAGACTTCTGCTCTTTAGATATCTTGTAGTCATTATCAAACGCTTCTATAACCTGCTTATCTGTCATACATAATCCTTTTTACCATATTGTATCTAATGTAGATGGTTTGTACTCGTAGTTAGTTAATACATTAACCTCTACTTGTGCATCATAATTGTATATCTCATCGTATGCTTTATCTACCATATTGTATATGCTATCATACACATCATCTATAGCATCCATAGGAGCATATATAGTCTGTCTAGCCATCTCAGCAATAGCATCAGCAACTTCTTTAGTCTCTGAACCTATCTCTTTTATTTCATCTGTGATACCAGCTATCTGAGTCCTAAAATAAAGACTAAGCAACTTAGAGGCTATATCAGCAACAAAACTGATTGTAGTAAGTGTAGAGGATAATACTTGATTCCAATTCTGTGTAAGTAAACCAATCACTATACCAAGAGCTTGTTTTATCTCAGCACTAAAAGGAAGTCTCTTCATAACTTCTCCAGCTAACATACCCACTAACAAACCATAGCTACCATGTGCTGCCATAACAACAGCTATTACCCACATAAGAGCTTGAAATAACCAAGTCTGATACCACTTCACTTTAACCTTCTTAACTGCATAAGCAAAGAAAGTTAACAGAACTTTAAGATCATTATACTGCTCCCTCATCGTTCTATCCCACAACATATTAAGAGGTATCATATATTGATTACGTTGAAAGTCTTCATCACCTATTGTACCGTTGATAAGTCTCTCATCATTGATATACATTCTATATCCAGTTCCTGAACTAGTTTCAACTTCTTCATACCTAACACTCTGAGCAAATCCTTCAACATCCCAGTTAACTTCATATCCTACACTTGCACTGGCATCATACCCCATCAGCTTACGAATCATCTCATCATACTCTGATTGCCAATCAGTCTTATCACTTGTCCATTCGGCAGCATAAGTTAAGAAGAAATCTTTTATATCATCATCATTAAGTGAACCTTCAAGAGTACCATCACTAAGTCCAAAGATACCATCAACAACTTTCCTGTACTTATTATCAGTCTCTTCCCCGTCAATCTTATAGTTCATTGTCAAATAATCATAACTAGTAGGAACAGTAATAATAGTATCATTTTCCCATATATATAGATCTTTAGTTTCAGCACCTACTGTGTATATAACATATAGAGGAGCACTCTCATTAAGTGGAAATGAAACAGTCTCAATATATTCTTTCTCCCAATTAGGATCTACAAATACACACCTACTCATATCTGCTTGATACTCATAAGGTATCTCTAGAAAATTTAAGACTTCTTGTTCATTACTGACAGAAACCATCTCTGTACCATTGTTCCACTGGTCTACTCTACAATCATCACTATAAATTGGTAACCCATAATACTCAAACATATATGTCTTGACCATATAATAAGCACTCTGTGATCTTCTTACAGTATCTACAATAGTCTCAGCTAATGGATCAATAGCTTGAGTAGCTGCTAATATTAGATCTTCATCTACCTTCGTCTCAGAGCCTTTAGCTAAATTAGATGCATAAAACTTAGCTAATAGTTTAGGATTAAAGTTCTTCTTGATATCCAATAGTCTAGGTAATAATACAGCAGGATCAATAGTCTTATAGAATGCAACCTGTTGAATAACATTACCCATAAACAAGTCAATCTTAACATCCTTAGGGAACATCTTCATAACACCTACACCAGGTACATTCTTCGACTTACCTCCCATACATCACTCCTGATATCCATTGTGTCTTATATCTTCTAATGTCCATTCTTCTGAACCCTATAAACTTCAACTTCTTATTTGTAGTTACATAGTCATTTAAAGCCCATACGGTTAGATAGGAGCGTTCTTTAACATAATCTGATACAAATACTCGTAAGAACCGTAAGTAGCTCTTTAAACAGCTCTTAACAGCATTTGTATTGAAGTATACTAATTGATTATCAAACTGAAGAGCAATCATAGCAATCAACTCTCCATCATTCCTAACTACACACATCTTCAAAAAGTTACTATTCATACGACTAAAGATAGATGGTATATTCTTACCACCTAATCTGTATGCTTCATCTACATCTGTAGGTAACCAGTCCTGAGACTTAGCTA
>JAOZLT010000080.1:0-5796 GCA_029934675.1 Candidatus Altimarinota bacterium
TCAACAGAGCACTCAATGAAGGCAACACCGACAGAGTTCAATCTGAACTTGCTGGTTTAAAGAAGTTCGCTGATACCGCTCAGAGAAAAGCAGAAGTCTTTCAGGCAAAGTTTGATTTCGAGAGTAAACCAAACATGCCAATGTCTTCAGAGATGAAAGCAGAATACAAGAAAATGCAGAAGAGCAATCCAGAGCTCAATATTCATAAAGGATCTGGGTCTCTTGTCGATGCTGTAAATTACGATGCAGCAGTAGTTACTGCAGCTTCAAACTCTGCTGAAGCGTATATGGCTCTACAAAACAGATCAGCGAAGAAGGCACCAGCAGCCAGTACACCAGCAGCTCCTCAGAGCACCCCTACAGCGACACAGACAGCAAACGAAGGGCAAAGTACCTCTGAGCAGAGATCGTCCACTGAGGAGGCTCCTGTAGCCCCTGTTGTGAGAGACCCTGAAAAGATTGCCAAAGCTCTTGGTGAAGCGATTCAATATGCACAGAAAACTGGGAAGACTGCTCAATTACAAAGAGCGATCGACAGCGGATCTCTGACAACTGCTCAAACGAGAGCTGCTCAGTCAGTAATTAATGATGAAGCATCAAAAGCAGCAATCGAAGCCGCTCCGAGAGCGGCTGAGCCTAAGCCGTTATCGAGTATTCCTCCAGTAGAATGGTCTGACGCCGCTATCAAAGCGGCAGGCGGTCGTAAACAACTTGGAGCAGCAATAACAAGATATGAAAAAGGTGGGAAGCTATATAAAAGACAGAAACCAGCAATTGATATTATGCTTGCTGATATGGCGCAGGAAAATGAAACACCAACTCCCGCGACAGCCGAGAGTGTTTCCCCCCGGGAAACGCCCGAGGTTGTTGCTCCTCCAGTAAACTCAGCTCCTGCAGTACAAGCAGTAGAAGCTGTTCCTGCGACTGAGCTGGACTACTCAAAAGAAACTCTCGGTGCTTTGGAGATCGAAGTTGAAGATGCTGATGGAAATACTGAATATGTTCCTTTCAATGAACTGATGACTGAGTTACAAGAAGAGAAGAATTTGTATGAAGATTTAATTACGTGTCTCACTTCCTACTAAAGCGAGGATCAATCCATGGGAAATAAATTAGCCTGCAAGCCAATATTAGCTAAGCCGATCGGAATCAACAACTTTCCGGGAACAGCATTCCGTTGCTTTGCTCGGGGAGACACCCTTCCGTACAATCTCCAGTTCACCGATGACAGTGGAGATCCTATCGATGTGACTGGATGGAAATGCTATATCGCATTTGCTACTGCCCTGAGCTGCGACAAACCTGGATGTGCTGTGGTTGCCTCAGTCCTCGAAGTAGAGCTTCCGGTTTATGATGCTGAGAATGGCATCTTCATGGGCAACGTGACCAACGAGCACACGAGAAGTATTCCTTGTGGTTTGATCTACGCTTCCCTGAAATATGTCACAGCAGGCTACGATCCTCTGGACGAAGAAGAACACGGATTATCCTACATTCTTGATATGTGCCAGCTCGAGGTTTATCCAAGCGTCATTCCTTCTGTTTAATAACAGAAACAGGAGAACTCCATGCATGACAACAAACAGATACTGGTACGCATAAGAGGCGGCTGTATCGGGAAAACTGGAGAGACTGGGCCAGATGGTGCAATGGGGCCTCAGGGCGTTGAAGGAATTCCTGGAGATACCGGACCAGAAGGTCCGATCGGAATTGGTCAGCAGGGCGAGCAAGGGATCCAAGGCGAGACCGGATCTCAAGGAACTCCTGGGGATACTGGTGCGACCGGTGATACAGGTGCTCCCGGCCCAATGGGACAGCAAGGAGAAACTGGCCCTGATGGAGATCCTGGGCCAATGGGTGCTCAGGGTGAAGATGGAACTGATGGTGTTCAGGGGGCAACAGGAGAAACAGGCCCCGAGGGTGCTGATGGATATCCTGGCCCTCAAGGCCCAGCAGGAACTCCAGGACTTGATGGCCCTCCCGGTCCTGAAGGCCCTGAAGGAGACGAAGGCCCACGAGGCCCAGCCGGTACAGGAATTAATATTCTTGGATCAGACACTGTAGCCAATATCATAGCCAAGACTGCAGCAGAAGTCGGAGATTCCTGGATAGCAACAGATACAGGATTTGATTCAGATGGCCTGCCAGTTATTCCTGAAGACGTTCTCAGAGCAACCAATACTGCATCACCTAGTCATTGGGTAAATCTTGGCCCACTTGAAGGCCCTGAAGGCCCACAAGGAACTCCTGGTAATGACGGGACTGATGGGGTTGACGGAGCTGACTCAACAGTACCAGGCCCTCAGGGAGATCCAGGAATTCAAGGAGAGCAGGGAGATCCAGGGATTGATGGGACAGATGGAGCTGACAGTACCGTTCCCGGCCCCCAAGGAGATCCAGGTGATCAAGGTATCCCAGGAGATGACGGGACAGATGGAACTATCGGCCCAGAGGGGCCTCAAGGAGATCCTGGTCCAGCAGGAATTGGGATTAACATCCTTGGCTCAGATACTGTAGCGAACATCATTGCAAAAACTGCTGCCGAGATAGGTGACTCGTGGATAGCTACTGATTCAGGATTTGACTCAGACGGATTACCGGTTATCCCTGATGAGCTATTGAGAGCAACTGATACTGCTTCTCCGAGTCACTGGGTAAACATTGGGCAGATGCAAGGGCCGCAGGGGCCTCAAGGTGACCCCGGAGATGACGGAGCTGACAGCACAGTGCCTGGACCCCCAGGTGATGACGGTGCTCAGGGTGATCCTGGTGTCCAAGGAGAGCCCGGTGTTGATGGTACCCAAGGAGAGGATGGAGAAGATGGCGTCGCTGGCCCAGCAGGGCCTTCTGCAGTCTCTGTTGACGCAAACAATATTGCTGTTCTTGGCTCAGATAGCCTGATCTACGTCCCCGACGAGTCAGGTGATTACCTCCCCATTGGTGGAAAAGCTGCAGACTCTGATCTATTGGACGGAATTGATTCAACTGGTTTCTCTCTCGCAGACCACAACCACGATTCCAGATATTTCCAAGAGACAGAATACATAGATTTTTCTGATGGAACTCCTGATGCAGCAAAGCCAGTAATCTTAAATGGTAACGGGTTTATTGATGCATCGATGCTTGATCTCAATACATTCAACTACGTTGGTGCGTTCACTCCAACAGCGGGTGACGAATACCCTGATACTACCGGGCATCTCTACGGATCTCTGTGGTTGGTGAATGGTCTGGAAGAAGGAATTGAATATACCTTCGTTGCTGGTGACTTAATCGGACAATCAGCCTCTGATGGTAACTTTATGATCTGGGGTAGTGCCGGATGGTCACTTATGAGCAGTTCTATGGACCCATCGCTCTATTATCTGCTTGATGGGACGGCTGCTATAACGGCTAATTTTGCCGGTGGTGGGAAAATATTTACCAACGCTGCCGACGGAATTTCTGCAAATGACCTCGTTACGCTCAGCCAAACACAAGGATTATTCCTCCCGATCGGGGGAAAAGCAGCCGATTCTGAGCTCCTCGATGGCATAAATGGAGCCGGATTTCTTTTGGTTGGAGGTACCGCTGTAGATTCGGATCTACTTGGTGGTCTCCCTTCTTCCGCATTTTTGAGCACAACTGGAAAAGCTGCGGATTCAGAGCAACTGGACGGGATCGACTCAACGGGCTTCCTGCTGGTCGGTGGAACAGCGGTAGACTCCGATCTCCTGGAAGGACACGATGCCGCATACTTCGCTGTAGCGACAGATCTGTCAGGATACCTCCCCATTGGTGGTACGGCTGCCAACTCACAACAACTTGATGGAATTGATTCTCTTGGATTCCTCCTGGTAGACGGCATCGCCGTCGATTCAGCATTGTTGGGAGGACAGCTTCCCTCCTACTACGAAACTGATCTGTCAGGGTATCTCCCGATTGATGGGACAGCAGCCGACTCAGAGCTACTTGATTCACATGACTCCTCGTATTTTGCTACAGCAGCAGAGCTTTCAGGATATTTACCTGTAGCAGGCAAGGCCGCCGATTCAGAGCTCTTAGATGGAAACGATTCCTCTCACTTTGCGGTGGCAGGTGAGTCGTACCTCAAGACTGACCATATCGATGTCAGCTCAGGTGTAGGCAATGCCGGAGATCCAATCATATTGAATGGCCAGGGGCAGATAGATGCCTCGATGCTGGACGTCAGTTCATTCCACTATGTTGGAGTCTTCACTCCTGCGGATGGTGCTGAATACCCGGATCTCACTGGACAAGTCCACGGAGCATTCTGGGTAGTTCAGGCACTGGTAGATCCATACCTCTTCACCACTGGCGATCTCACAGGACAGACGATCTCCAACGGTGACTTCATGGTCTGGGCAACAGCAGGCTGGTCGATCATGGCCGGTGAGATGAACCCGACTCTCTATTACCTGCTGGACGGCTCTCAGTCGATCACTGGTGACTTCGCTGGTGGTGGCTTCCAGATCAAGAATATCGCTGATGGTGTAGAGGATGATGACGGAGCCTCTGTTGGTCAACTTGCAGCATACCTCCCTGTCGGTGGTACAGCGGTTGATTCGGATCTCCTTGAAGGACATCCAGCCTCGTACTTCGCTGTAGCTGGGGAAGGTGGAGATTACCTACCGCTTTCTGGTGGAGAGCTTTCAGGGACATTGTATCTAAAAGGCAATGATGTAAACCACATTAGTGTAGATTTCCGTGATACTTCTGATTACATCAGAGGAGGATTAAGGTACGACGCGAGTACAGGATTAATCACTGTAGAAAGAAGAGATGCTGCTGGGCTAACAGAGACTACTCTCGGATTTGGTACAAACGGGAATGTTTATGTAAATGGGGCTGCACCTACTCAGGACAGCCACCTGACCAGAAAAGACTGGATTGAAAACAACTTCGCTACCATCTCTGCTCTTGGAAATTATCTACCGATCGCGGGGACTGCAGCGAACTCGGAATTATTAGATGGCCTGGAAGCAGCAGCTTTCCTCCTGGTTGGTGGAACAGCAGCAAATTCAAACTTATTGGACGGCATAGATAGTGCAGCTTTCGCTCTGGTAACAGACCTTGCAGGGTATCTGCCTGTAGACGGTGTAGCAGCCGATTCTAGCCTCTTTGATGGCCAAGACAGCTCCTACTATGCCTCAGCCTCTGACCTCGCAGGATACCTACCTGTGGGAGGCACAGCAGCCGATTCCAATCTGCTTGATGGTATCGATTCGACAGGATTCCTTCTTGCTGGGGGAACTGCAGTCGATTCTCAGTTGCTCGATGGCAATGACAGCTCATATTTCGCTGCCTTCTCGGATCTCGCTGGGTATCTACCTGTAGGATCCAAAGCAGCAGACTCCAACCTTCTTGATGGAATTGACTCTACAGCGTTTGGTCTCGTTGCTGATCTGATCTCTGCTCACACAGGATCTGCGAACCAACCGATCATGACTGATGCCTCAGGCTTCATTGATCAGTCTCTCCTGCACATCAGCACGTTCACCTATATTGATGTCTGGACCCCGACAGTAGATGACGAGTATCCAGAGCCCCCAGTCGATCCACTGACTGTTGGAGATTTCTGGATTATCAATGGACTCGGTGAAGGCGCGATCTACACGTTCATTGGTGGTGACCTGATCGGACAAGAGATCGTAGATGGAAACCTCCTCGGATATGGAGAGGGAGGCTGGGGAATTATTCACAGCTCTGTCTCACCAAACGCTTATGTCCTGAAGTCTGGTGATACCATGACAGGTGAGCTGATCCTCCCTGAGGTTGTTACCAGTAACTACGCTG
>JAOZLT010000080.1:5806-6481 GCA_029934675.1 Candidatus Altimarinota bacterium
GCCAGATACCTTGCTGTGGGCGGTAAAGCAGTCGATTCAGGGATGTTGGATGGCGAGGACAGTACCTACTATGCCTCACAGGCAGACCTTGCCCTATACCTACCTCTCAGCGGCACAGCAGCCAACTCTCAGGCCCTCGATGGGATCGATTCAACAGGCTTCTTGTTAGCCGGAGGCACTGCAGTAGATTCACAGCTCTTGGATGGACATGATTCGACATATTTTGCAATGGCATCAGATCTTGCCAATTACCTGCCGGTAGATGGAGTCGCTGTAAACTCCCAGCTTCTCGATGGGCTGAACTCAACAGCATTCCTACTTGTCGGCGGGACAGCGGTGAACTCCACGTTGTTCGACGGACATGATCCTTCATATTTTGCTCTGGCTTCCCAGCTTGCTGGCTACCTGCCGCTTCTCGGTAAAGCAGCAGACTCAGAATTACTCGATGGACTGGACAGTTCAGACTTTGCTCGAACAAGTGCTATCCCGGTAACGCAGACCGAAGCAGTCGCTCTATTGCCCGGACAAACCACTTATGCAGTTACGCTTCCTGCTGATCTCTCAGCAGTCTATGTCGGTGGCCAAGGAGTCGATATAGGACGGCTGACTCTCTATACTGATTACACGGTGGACACAGAGACCAATTCAATTGTACTGAATGATTCTTATCCAGCC
>JAOZLT010000081.1 GCA_029934675.1 Candidatus Altimarinota bacterium
GCACTAAAAAACCCACCCCCTTTCAGGAGCAGGTTTTAGATTTAAACCTATTTCGAATTTCGATATTCGATTTTCGAGTTTTACTTTTTAGTCATATCTAAATCATAAACAGCGCGACCAACACGAACAAAGTGTGGATTTTTCTGAAGGTTTAGACTGATTGTACCAATTTTAACCTTTCGCTGTTTCAACACCATCTCAACAATCTTCTTCTTCGGCATTGCACCATTCTTATCTAAAAGCTTTTCAATAACATCAGATACTGTTCCCGGTTCATAGCCCCATGAAGATAAAGCATAAAGGCCTCGCCCCACCAATACAAATTGATCGTATCTAATTAATTCATTATGTACAGCTTGAACAGTTACCATCTTTTTATCAAAACCAGTTTCTGCAATACGATTAGCGATTTCTACGAAATGAAGAGGTTTTTTAGATTTTTCAAGAACGATAATAGCTTTATCACGAATACTTCTTGGATTTACATGACGCCACTCCATAAGACCCCATTTACCTTCTACATTACGAGCGCGCTTATCAGTTTTTAAACAAGAAATAACAAGTTCGCTTGAAATCATCTTATCTTTGAATAAGTTAAGGTTCTTTACAGCAGATATAATCTGATCTTCAGTCATAACATCTCCGTGCTTTTTAAGTACAGAAATACTAGCCTCAGCAACCCTTCTAACATCTTTTAAACCAATCTCTTTAAACATCCAAAAAGCTTCTGAAGTTGCTGTTCTTGGAGATTTTCTAAGGTCAGTATCGCAATTTAGAGATAAAACAATAATACTTCCATCAACCTGACTATCGCTATAAATACTCTGTAACATCTTATTAATAATTTCTAATTCAAGCGTTACTCCCCCATCATCTTCAATGTACTGCTTAGCTAAACGATTTACTAATCTAAGTTTTGTATTGCTAACAGTACGCCTTAATTTATTAAGCGCAATATTTTCTATTTGCCTAATACGCTCTCTGGTAACAGAATAATGTTTACCAATTTTATCCAACGTCTGACGTGGCTTATCATTCAAACTAAAACGTTTTATAATAACGTCTTTTTCCTTATCGGTTAAAACAAGAAACATATCATCTATAACCTCTTTCAGGTTAAGATCGTTCTCTTGCAATACAGCCAGTGCCGGATTTGCTTTAATGTCTTGTTGGTTAGATGTGCTATCCATAAAATCAAAGGGGTTAGGTCTTAATTATTTTGGAGGAAAAACTATTCTAGACAGATTTTATCTTAATAAAGTTTTTTTTAGAATCATCAAGCATATAAATCCAATCAATCAATTTTATTACTTTATCTCCTAAATAATACTACTAATATCTATAAAAAGGTACTTATTATATCTCATTCAAAAGATTTGTCAACTATTTTTTATACTTTTTTCAAAGAGCGCCTTTCAGCCTTCCTAATACTAGCTTTTTCCTTGTTCTTTCTAAAACGCAATTTGCTCTTAGGTCTTTGGATTTTCGCTACACTTAAACCGTGTTGTTTACTTGATGACTTATTAGACATAAAAATTCATTGGAAAATTACTGGAACTAAGCTTAACGGCTAATTGCCATACATGTCAAGGGTCATTTTTAAATAAAATTTTTCAGATATTTCATTGGCTTCCTATATACATTTTACACCACAAATAGATATTAATATATTTTAGATAATTTTACATAATAAATCTTAAATCACTATTCAACAATCATAAATCCCTAATTTAAAATGTAAGCTCGATTGCTACCGGACAATGATCCGATCCCATAACCTCAGGCATAATATAAGCATCTTTAAGATGTTTTTTAAGCTCTTTTTGCAAAAAGAAGTAATCTATCCTCCAGCCAACATTCCTATCTCTAGCATAAGTCTTTAAATCCCACCAGCTATAAAGTTCCGACTCTGGATGAAATTCGCGAAGTGTATCTATATATCCATCCTCGATAACTCTATCTATCCATTTACGCTCAATCGGTAAAAAACCTGATGTCTTATTGTTAGCCTTTGGATGAGACAAATCAATTTCTGCATGAGCAGTATTCACATCTCCACAGAAAATTATCTTCTTCCCCTTTCTCTTTAAGCTATTAATATACTCCAAAAACGCTTCATAAAATTCCAATTTATAATTTAATCTATCATTATCTCTCTTTCCATTAGGAAAATAAACATTCAAAAGTACAAACTCCTTAAACTCTGTCATCATTACTCTCCCCTCCCAATCAAACTTTTCTATCCCAAAACCAGCCTCTTCGTGCAAAGGATGTTCTTTTGTAAATGTAATCACTCCACTATATCCCTTTTTTATTGTAGCTGAGTGCCAAAATGAATGATAATGCTTATGATCTGTAATATTTTTTCCAAGCTGATCTCTAGTTGCCCTGCTCTCCTGAATACACAAAATATCCGGCTTCTCTTTATCTAACCATTCAAGGAAACCTTTTTTAAGGATTGCCCGAATTCCATTTACATTCCAACTTATAATTTTTAATTTTTTAGACATAATTTTTTGTTAAATACACATTTAATATATCACAAATTCTGGATTTCCAATCTCCAAATAATGTTTTGATATTCGAATTTCGAAATTATTTGGAAATTGGTTATTCTAAATTCAAAATTAAAAAAGCCCCCTAAAGAGAATTTTATAAGGAGGGTTGGTTCGTAGCGCTGTTTAAGTGCTATCTACGATTTATCTGTTTTTGTTTCAAAATTCGTAACAATCACAGCGCTATCTACGACCAAAGCCAGTCTATCATGTATAAAAACTTTATACAAGACTTTTTTTTAATATTTGCTATTTTTTATTTAACATTTAATATTCAAAGGTAAAAACAATATTAAATTGTAAATATTAATTATTAAATAAATTAGTTATGTACAAAATCAAATTAAAAGGAAAAACCTACGAAATCGATCCAAAATCTGATGATCATATGATGCAACAACTAGTTGCCAAAGGTGCGGAAATTGTCGGAGCATGTGGTGGTGCGGGTATTTGCCAAACATGTGCTTTTAAAATAATTAAAGGTAAGTTTACACCACTTACTGAAACTGAAAAAATGATGGATTTACCAGAAAATCAACGCCTATCCTGCCAATGTTGGCCAGAAAGCGATGGAGAAATTGATTTAATATATTAATTACTGAATAACGCTTTATTTGGTGATAAAAATTAAACTTCGAGAACCGAAAATCGAATTTTTATTTGTAAAATCAATAATCAAAATTTATTTCAAATTTCAATCTTCGATTTTAAATTTTAAAAAACCCAGTTAAATATTCTATACAAAGCGAACCCAAATGCTACCTAAGGTCATATTAATAGACATTATCCCACCTAAAACCACGTTAGAAGACAGTATGGCTCGTTTAACCGAACTCGAACGACTTCTTTCCACATATGGAGGTTTTGTTGTAGTAAGAAAAGTCCAGCGAAAACAAATGCCTGATTACAAAACGTATATTGGGAAAGGAAAAGTAGAAGAATTACTCGAAATAGCACTCACAGAAAAAATCGACTACTTAATAGTAAATAATCTTCTAAAACCTGAGCAATTATATAATCTTGAAGCTAAATTCGAAAAACATAGCATTAAAGTATGGGACAAAATCGACCTTATATTAGAAATATTCAGCAAACATGCCACAACAAAGGGCGCAAAACTACAAATCGAACTAGCTAAACTCCGCCACCTAGGTCCAAGAATTGCAAAGATGGGTACTGAACTTATGCGACAAGCTGGAGGAATCGGAACAAGAGGTAAAGGTGAAACAAATATTGAAATAATGAAACGTCACATTCACACACGTAAGCAGTCAATAAAAAAAGAACTTAAAAAAATTGAAAAAAGCCAGGATAGTCAGAGGAAAAACAGAAGAAATATTGGCTTTAAAACAGCAGCCATCGTTGGTTATACAAATGCCGGCAAATCACAACTCCTTGTAAGTATGACTAGCAAAAAAGTAAAAGTAAAAAACGAACTTTTCGCAACTTTAGATAGTAGGATAGGAAAAGTTTATCTGCCTGACCTCAATTCCTGTGTATTAATAAGTGACACAATCGGATTTATCCGTGACCTACCTCCCGAGCTCATCAATGCATTCCATTCTACCCTTACAGAAACTATACAGGCAAACTTAATTCTACACGTTATTGATTCAGATGATCTGGATATGAGTTGGAAGATGAGTGTAGTAAATGAAGTACTTAAAAAGCTTAAATGCGACACAAAAAAGATGATATACGTATTCAATAAATCAGATCTACTTCAAAGTCATCAAATAGAAAATCTAAAAATAGAGTATAAAAAACTAAATCCAGTATTTATATCAGCATTAAAAAAGGGGAATTTAAATGAATTAAAAAGAAAAATTGCCCAAAATCTATGAATAAATAATTTGTTCATAAATAATAAATCCCCTCTCAAAGATTTACTTTTATAGTAAAAAGTTATTAGCATACGCACTCAAATGTTTAAACAAAATAAATATCACCTTCCGAACAGAAAAAAACATCACTTAAAAACTCATCGCCAAATTTCTTCATTAAACCAAAATTTCTAATTTTTCTTTCTACTATTATTAAATTCCCCCTCCAAAACCTCTTTTTGGAATAGAAGGCTTTTTGGGATTACCTTTTTCCTTATCAATATTTATCTCAATATTCCAATCTCCATTAAGATTTTCAAATTCATCAGCAATTATATTTCCATCAACAACATCTTCAAAATCACCCCTAACACTATTCTTATTTTTCTCAACCTTCTCAACCACCTTCTCAGTCTTTCTTCTTGCCATATTTCTACTTTTAGCCTGAATAGCAGTGGTAAGACCATGTACACGACCGACCTTTCCATCTCCAAGCGCCTGTTCTACTTTAGCTAACTTAATCTCAAGTTTTTCTAGTTCTTCATCACTTGCACCAGCTACTTTAAGGTCTTCTACAACTTGCTTTGCTTCCAAATACTGAGTATCTGCCTCAATAACTTCTTCTTCGGAATCTGAGTCTGTCAAAGATCTATCTTCCTCATCTTCAGTATCTATATCTATATTAACTTCATCCTCACCAGCTTCTTCAGCCTCCTCTACAAAATTAAGAGCCTCATCAACAAGTTTCTGCTCCTCTTCTGTAGTTTTTAGAGCTTCAGTTACTGCGTCTGTTGCTTTGTCTGATTCAACAGCTCCTACAGCATCGACAAGTAAATCTATCTGTTCATCCTGAACATCACCAATCTCACCTAAAGCGACTCCCAATTCTTTAGGACTACCTATTTCTTCAGCAGCTTCAATAGCATCTTCAGTTTCCTCAACTATATCTTCTACTAAATTAACAAGCTCATTTTCATTGGCTAAAAACTCTGAACTATCCTTAGTGGTTTTATCACCTTCTTCAATTAACTCATCAAGCACATCATTTCCTTCTTCCGCAAAAGCAGATTGGATTAAAGATAATTGATTTGGATTACCCTCGAGAAGATTCTCAAGTTTCTGCATTGCATATTTCGCTTTACTTAGATGATAAGCATAAGAATTTTGATTAAAATACATTACTCCGCTAATCACCAACATAACTGCGACAATAGCTACAGCATATCTTTTAAATATATCCATAGTTATTTGCGTTAAATAAGTAAATATAGAAAAACTAGCCGATTGATCATAATCAAGAACTAATTTCTCGTTACCAATAGCTGACATTATCTTCCCATTAAGCTCGGAGCTTACTTTAAACCCCTTAAATCTTTTAAGCTTACCTTTGATATAATTTAAATTTGCCATAAAAAATTATTTTTCATTACTAAATACACAGACTAGTTATATTTATTACAGGATTTTTTATGAAGTTATGAATACATATAACGTTACAAATGATTAATTTAGAATAATCAATTTCCAAATAATGTTTTAATATTCAAAACCTGCCTGCCGGTAGGCGAAGTTCGAAATCTTTTGGAAATTAGTTATTCTAAATCCTAAATTTAAGAGTATAGCTTCTTATAAACATCTCCAAACCTCCCCACAGCCCTAGACAATGACGTCCTCAAAGCTCCCTCTTTCCTACCTGTTATCTCCGCAATTTCAGAATAAGTAAAATCCTGAAAATATTTCATAGATATAAGTTCCTTATCGCTATCTTTCATATTAGAAAGAACATCAAGCACCTTCTGATTTTCAAGTCTTCTGCTAGTCTGTTCAACTAACACTTCTATCGCTGGCTCAAACCCCTCTTTCTTTAACACATCAAGTGACAAAGCCTTTTTATTATCCCTCCAAAAATTCACAAGATGATTATGTGCTATTGTAAATATCCAAGTCTTAAATTTACCTTTTTTCTCATTAAATTTCTCAAACTTCTCAAAAGCCTTCAAGGCCACGCCCATGAATAAATCCTCAGAAACCTCACGATTAAAATTCAGACGAA
>JAOZLT010000082.1 GCA_029934675.1 Candidatus Altimarinota bacterium
AGTAGCCTCAAAGCGAAGCGAAGTAGCCTCAAAGCGAAGCGAAGTAGCCTCAAAGTGAAACGAGTAGCCTCAACGTAGTCACAATAGTAAATATGTTAAAATCCGTAAAATCCCAAATCGTACTCGGAATTTCAATGGTTATCATTGCGGTTTTGGTTGCTTCAACATATTTCATAATTTCTCAGAAGACAAAAGAGATAAGTTTGGATATTTTTAGTAATGCCGTGAGTTTTGCAGAATTGACTCATGAAAGAGTAATCTCAAATTACGAAAGTAATTATATACAGAAAGCATTTGCAAATTTTGACAGAGAAATGGCTGACATGAAAAGTCTGAACGAAGATATTCCCGCAATGAGTATATTTAATTACGCTGGAGAAACTTTGTATAAACCTGAAAGCGCTACGCTCGATAAGCTATCTGAAGATGATATTGAACGCATACAGGCCATAATGCCTTCGGTGAAAACAGAAAGTGGTAGAATTGTGTATATAGATAAAATTGATGGTGAAATACGATATACAAATTTCAATGGACGGACTGTTGAACCTATATCAGCTACAGAGCATATAAAGAATATTATTTATCCTTTTCGTGACCCGAATAACCCCCTGCGATCGTTCTCAGTTAAATATAATGTAAGTTATGGTGCGCTGACAGACCGCATACGCGAAACCAGGAATAATATGGTGGTGCTAGCACTTTTTGGTATTGTAATAGCCTTGTTTATTGGTGACATAATTGCAGGTAAAATAACATCACCGATTAAAACTCTAACAGAAGGTGCTGTGAAAATTGGTGCGGGTGATCTTACAACAAGAATTGCTGTTAAATCAAAAAGTGAGATAGGTAAGCTTGCGAATACATTTAATCAGATGGCACAGGATCTTGAGAAAAGTACACAGGATCTTGTGGAAAAAGAGAAAATGACACGTGAATTGGAACTAGCTGGAGAAATCCAGAAAGAATTACTACCAACAGATCTGCCAAAAATCAGCAACCTCGACATCGCTGCCAGCCTAGTTTCGGCAACTGAAGTAGGAGGGGATTGTTATGATTTTTTGCCTTTTGATGAGGATAATATGATTTTTTATATAGGAGATGTAACAGGACACGGAGTACCAGCAGGGCTTGTATCTGCAATTAATAATGCGATAGTACCGGCATTTATGGAACAATATAAAACTACTCAGGAGCTTATAGTACATTTAAATCACCTATTGGAGCAGAAAACTCGTCCTAATGTATTTATGACCATGGTTATGGCTCATTGGAATATATCCACTGCTAAACTTGGTTTTACACAAGCAGGTCATGACCCTATTTTTCATTATTCTGCAAGTAATAAGCAGGTGAATGAAATGTCACATGGCGGAATGGCGCTTGGTATGACTTCTGACATTTCGGCTATTGTTACAACAGAATATATAGATATGCAGCCTGGAGATGTGGCAGTTTTGTATACAGACGGAATACCTGAAGCTTGGAAAAGTGATACAGAAAATTACGGTATGGATCGCTTTAAGCAGTCAATAGCAAAAAACAGCCTACTCCCAACAGCTCAGGAAATTCATGATGGTCTTATAAAAGATGTTCGGGACTTTATGGGAGATTATCCGCAGGCAGATGATATTACCTTGATTGTGGTTAGGCGAACGGTTTAATTCCTTATGATAATCATTGTACGGTAATACATTGTCCACTCATTCAATCCATATCCCTATTTATATTGCGATAAAGATCGCGACTTACTTTTTTGCTGTTATTGTACTTTTAAGTATGGCGATGTTATTTAATGCACCCTTCTTCATTTTTTTTGGCAGCAAAAAAAACGAAGCAAAAAAAACTGCCAAACTTCCGCGAAGCGTGTAATCAACGTTGTTGCCGAGTACCATCGTCTCCCACGCTCGCTGCATTTTGGATCCGCCATTGCCTTTAAATCTTCTTTGTACATTTAAGAAAGTGAATGTCGTGATGACATGGCGTCCGTCGGTGGTATTTGTAATAGGAAAATTGGGAAAAGTCATGTAAATAAATCACAGTAAATCACTTAATCACAAAAATCATTGTCCGGACAATAAGATAGGTGGTGGACGATTGGCTGGTGGAGAAAATTCCGTACAATGATTATTGTACCGAATTACAGCATCTTCGCCAAATACTGCCCAGTATAACTCTCTTTTACCTTCGCAACCTCCTCCGGTGTACCGGTACAGATTACTTCACCACCTTCATTACCTCCTTCAGGACCAAGGTCGATTATATAATCAACGGATTTTATAACATCAAGATTATGTTCGATAGTAATTACGGAATTACCTTTTTCAACTAAGGCCTGAAGTACGACAAGTAGTTTTTTCACATCATCAAAATGCAATCCTGTTGTTGGCTCATCTAATACATAAATGGTTTTACCTGTAGATCGTTTTGCTAGTTCGGTAGCAAGCTTTACGCGTTGCGCTTCACCTCCGGAAAGTGTGGTGGCGCTTTGTCCTAAATGAATATAGCCCAATCCCACATCTTGTAATGTTTTTAGTTTATTTTTTATTTGTGGAATGGCATCAAAAGCTTCCAATGCTTCATTAACTGTCATTTCTAAAACATTAGCAATATTATTGCCATGCCAAGTGATTTCCAATGCTTCGGGATTATATCGTTTACCTTTACAAGACTCACAAGGCACATATACATCTGGTAAAAAGTGCATTTCGATTTTAACTATCCCATCACCCTTACACAATTCACATCGCCCTCCTTTTACATTAAAGCTGAAACGACCTTCTTTGTAACCACGAAGTTTTGCTTCGGTAGTTGCCGCAAACAATTCACGAATATCCGTAAATACACCAGTATAGGTTGCAGGATTGCTCCTTGGAGTTCTGCCGATTGGGGACTGGTCGATATTTATTATTTTATCCAGATGCTCAACACCTTTTATCTCTTTATATTTTCCGGATCTTTGCTTAGCGCGGTTTAATTTAGTATTTAATACAGGACAAAGAATGTAGTTGATAAGTGAAGATTTGCCTGATCCTGAAACACCAGTCACACCAACAAATACATTAAGGGGAATCTTTACATTAACATCCTTTAGATTGTGTTCAGCGCCACCGATAATTTCCAAAAAATTACCACTTCCTTTTCTTCGTTTTTTAGGAACAGCAATCTCTTTTCTGCCAGAAAGATAGTCACCGGTTATAGATTTCTTATTTTTCTTAATCTCATCAGCAGTACCTTCAGCTACCATTTCTCCACCATGCTTACCTGCGGCAGGTCCTATATCAAAAACATAATCAGCAGCACATATAGTTTCTTCATCATGCTCCACAACAATTACTGTATTACCTAAGTTTCTAAGATTTTCAAGCGTTTTGATAAGGCGGGCATTATCTCTTTGGTGTAGACCGACAGAGGGTTCATCCAAAACATAAAGAACACCCTGAAGAGAAGATCCGATTTGTGTAGCTAAACGTATTCGTTGTGCCTCACCACCAGACAAAGTATTAGCAGAACGGCTCAGTGTAAGATAAGAAAGGCCTACATTTTCCAGAAACTTAAGGCGATTCAATATTTCTTGAACAATAAGCCGGGAAATTGAATATTCATTTTTAGTAAGTATGTTTTTTTTGTTTTCAGGGGTTAATTTTTTGAAAAACTCCTGAGCTTCTTCAATAGACATTTCAGTTACATCAAAAACCGATATATCAGCGATAGTAATTGATAATATCTCCGGCTTTAGACGTTTTCCTCCACATGTTTCACAAGTAAGTTCTTCCATAAAACGCTCAATGTTCTTACGTACATAATCCGAATCAGATTCATGGTATCTGCGCTCTAAATTAGGTATAACTCCCTCATAAGCAGTATCACATTCATAATTTGAATTTTGACCAGTATAAGTGGCTTTAAATTTTTCCTTTCCAGAGCCATAAAGAATTATTTCGATTTGTTTTTCGTTAAGTTTACCGATAGGAGTATTTATATCAAAGCCATATTTTTTACCGACAGAACGAAGTAACTGCGTATACCAGTTAAGGCGCATAGACGAAGTCGACCATGGTATAACTGCACCTTCAGCAATGGTTAGCCGGGGATTTGGCATAACGAGGCCTGGGTTTATCTTAAGTTTTGAACCAAGCCCGTGACAATCCGGACAAGCACCATGAGGTGAATTAAAGCTGAATGAGCGTGGCTGTATTTCTGGTATTGATATACCACAAATATCACATGCAAAATTTTCAGAAAAGAGCTCTTCAGTTTCCTTATCAGGATCGACAATTTTTACTAATCCCTCACCAAATTTTAGCGCTATTTCCAGGGAATCTGCTAAGCGAGAACGATCCTCATTTTTTTCCTCTATTTCCTGTCCTGATTTAAGTTTATGAATTTTCTTTTTCAGATTTTGTACCACTAGTCTATCTACTACAATATCAATAGTATGTTTTTTATTTGAGTCAAGTTTGACTTCTTCATTAATGCTGTAGATATGACCGTCTAATCGATAGCGAACAAATCCTTCTTTTTTTATTTTTTCAAAAACTTTTTGATGCTCACCTTTACGATCACGTACAACAGGAGCAAGAATCATAATTCTCTTTTTTTCATCCATTTTCGATATAAAATCTACAATCTGACTTACAGATTGCTTACTAATTTTCTTTCCACATTTAGGGCAGTGGGGATGACCGATTTTAGCAAATAAAAGTCTTAAATAGTCATATATTTCTGTTACAGTCCCTACTGTAGAGCGTGGATTACGGCTTGCAGTCTTTTGGTCAATCGAAATAGCAGGCGAAAGACCTTCGATAGAGTCTACATCAGGTTTTTCCATTAATTGTAGAAACTGACGGGCATAAGTACTCAAGCTTTCCACATATCTTCGCTGTCCTTCAGCATAAATAGTATCAAAAGCAAGTGAAGACTTGCCCGAGCCAGATGGTCCAGTAATTACTACGAACTTGTTTCTGGGAATTTCAACATCAATATTTTTCAAATTATGCACGCGGGCACCTTTTATTATTATCTTATCCAAGGTATATAGAGGGTTAAATATATAGAAATATAAGTATTTAGCAGGTTTTTACAGCGTTGCATGATTTTTAAAAGAAGTCAAGACACGTTACTAAAAAAACTCGAAATCCGAAATATCGAAATTCGAAACAAATTCAAAATTCCAATGTTCTAAATTTCAAAACATTTCGATTTTTAGATTTAGTGCTTCGTATTTCCTTCGTATTTCGAGTTTCGTATTTCGAGTTTCGTATTTCGAATCTTAAATTTTTATGTTAAAATACTCTACGAAAAATTAAACAAAAAATTATGATAGAAATTCTAAAAAACATCCCATTCTTTAACGAGTTGAGCGAGGAGGATTTAAAGCTAATCTCAGAAAATGTACAAATGGAATATTTTCCTGCTGAACATATTCTTTTTAAAGAAGGTGATAAAGGGGATAAAATGTTTGTTATTAAAAGGGGGCAAGTTCAGGTTGTCCGCAATCAGACCATTCTTGCAATATTGAAAGATAACGCGTTTTTCGGTGAAATGGCACTAGTGTCAGAAGAGCCACGAAACGCTACCATAAAAACAGTAACCGATGTCGAACTTTTAACTATAGATAAATACGATTTTAAACATCTAATGGAAACCAACCGCACTATCGCCTCTCTCGTAAGTTACGAAGTTGTTAAAAGAGCAAATTCTATACCTTAAGCCGAATAGGCTTCGAATGGATATCGAATAGACATCGTATTGACTCTGATGGCAGCAATCAATTCGAAGTCCATACGAAGTCAATCTGCAATCAATACGAAATTATGTATCTAACACTCCATTTATTTTTGGCTCACTTCCTTGCCGACTACCCGCTACAACCTAGTTGGATAGTTAAAATGAAATACAAGTCCTTTTTGGGTGTATTTATTCATACGGTAATACATTTAGCTGTAATTATTTTGTTATCTATACCATTCCTACATCTTCCTAATGTGTGGTACGGAATAGCGATAATTTTTGTTACCCATAACATAATCGATTACTCTAAGGTGACAATTGAAAAAAAATTCAAAAAAATAAACCATTTATATTCATATATACTTGATCAAGCGCTACACCTGACAATTATTTATTCAGTTGCTGTATTTTTGATGGGCAGTATACAACCTTACATATCCAATGGGTGGTACGAATTTTATTCCAATAGGTATATGGTAGGCTTTGCTCTAATCTTAGTTTTGGTAACTTATGTTTATGATGTAACGAGGTGGATAGTCATGAATTATAAAAAACCTTATCCCTATAAAAGAGACTATCAGACAATGTATCGGAATGCTTTGATTGTAGTAATTGCTTTTGTCGTTTATTGCTTCACTAGATAAACAAGCCACTTGAAACTCGCACTCGCACTTGAGACTCGCAAAGTCTTAAGAAG
>JAOZLT010000083.1 GCA_029934675.1 Candidatus Altimarinota bacterium
GCAGCCAATGCTTTCATATCATTTTCTAATACGGATTTAAATGGCTGTATATTTTTCCAATCAGGATGTTGAGGTGCTAATTCCTTTACTCTATCAATTACAAAATATAATTGAAAATACATAGGATGTTCGCTCATACAAGTACCATCATTATCAAATACTGCAATCCTGTCTGCCACAGGAATAAAGTCATTACTGTTTTTATCAGTAACTGCTTTTACATAATTAATGATATCTGTTTTGTTTGTGCTTTCATTCCATGAAGTAAGAGGATTTGTAATTTCTTTAGTAGTAGCTGTTGATTCTGTTTCTCCTGCTGCATTCTCTTTATTACCAGTAGAAGTACAACTTGTTACAGAAAATAATAAAACAGCCATTACAAACAAATTGATAATACTATATTGTTTCATATTTTAAAAATTTAAAAAATGGGCACTCAAACAAGGATGCCCATTTAGATAAGTTATTATTTTGGTAAACTCATTTGTTTTACCATTTTATTTTTCGTCATCTGCTTTTTGACCGGCATTATCACCAAAATGGAAACCTCCATCTTCAAGACGTTTTTTCACTTGCTGATAATTCTCATAATCGCTAAGTTTAACTGGTCCGGTATAAGTTAGACTCTGCTTAGGACGAGGAGGATACTTTTTATAAGTATTTATTTCATTTTCTAATTCAATAGCAAATGTAGGTACAGCCCATGTTGTTTCGGTATAGTTATTCATAAAAATATCATAACGCTCCTGAGGATCTGCCCAAAGGTCAAATATCTGAGGAACAGTAGCCACATATTTTTCAGGGCCTTTCCATCCCAAGTTAGTATCAACAGCCAAACCACCGGTAGCTTGTCCATTGTCTCCACGAATATTATAAACCGCTTTTAAATTATCAACGCGAATAGCACCTGGAGAAAGTTCATCTTCAGAAAAATAATACCATTTTTTACGTTTCCAAGCAGCTTCATTGTCTTCAAATAATGGAGTCATATCGTAGCTATCAAACATCATTGGTTTTCCTTCACGGTCTTCGGTAGGTAATTCAATACCTGCAAGACTAGCAAAAGTTGCCATGAAGTCAAGAGTTCCTACAATAGCGTGAGATTTAATGCCTGCTTTAATATGACCAGGTCCCCAGGCAACACAAGGCATACGGTTACCACCTTCACGAAGGGTACCTTTTGTGCCACGGAATGGAGTATATCCTGCATCAGGATAAACATCCTGCCATGCGCCATTGTCTGCTGTCCATATAACGATCGTATTATCATCGATACCTAATTTTTTCAATTCGGCTAAAATGGCACCAATATGTGCGTCTAATTCAACAACACCATCAGCATAAGGAGATTTAGCAACTGATTTATGAAGATATTCTGGAGGAGCAATACTTGGTTGGTGGTTTTTTGCAAAGTTTAAGCTTAAAAAGAAAGGATTGTCGCCTTTTGCTTTTTCACGAATAAATTTCAATGCATAATCAGTGTTAATAATATCTAATCCGGGAATATCTTTTCCTAAAATCTTATTTTTTTCTTTGGATTTGCCACCGGCTTTACCGTATAATGCGCCTCTTGTAACTTCTTGATAATGCTTACGATATTCTTCTGGCATGTCAGCATGCCATGTAGGATCGGCATAAGTATAAGCATTTAGGTGATACAAGGTTACATTATCCATAGCATCGTAACCATGATTGATAGGCATTCCTGTTTCATCTTCACCAAGATGCCATTTACCAATAAAGTAAGTTTCATAATTTGCTTTTTTCAATATAGAAGCTAATGTCCACTCAGCAGCTGGTAAACCACCAGATTGACCGGGCATCATTACGGTTGTTAAACCACTACGGTTAGGGTTACGTCCTGTTTGAATTGCAGCACGTCCGGGAGTACAACTTGGCTGTCCGTAGAAAGACCAAAATTGTACACCTTCTACTGCCATTTGGTCGATGTTTGGTGTGGCCATACCACGGCCTTCACCACCGCCATAACAGCCGGGGTCTCCCCAACCTGTATCATCCGAAATCAATAATACAATATTAGGTTTCTTCTTGTTTTTCTTTTGTGCGTTTGCATTTGGAAATGTAAATAGAAACATGCTTACAAGCATGACTATTAATAGTTTTTTCTGTTTCATGTTAGTTAAATTTAAGATAATATAAAATATTTATTTGTTATTTACAAACTACATTCATGATATCATCGATTTCAGATTATGTACTTGTTAACCTTGATTGTAGCTTTACCGATTTTAGTTAATAATTTAATTAGTTCTTATTTTTCATGAATTGCATATTAATTCCTGTATAAATCTGAAATTGCGGCATGGTTCCCTTATGAAGAATTGAGTATTGAGGTTCAATAAACAGATTAAAAACAGTGTTGTTTACTTTTACTACTTTCCCAATACCTAAAGAGAAGGGTACAAAATAATTTCCATTTTCAATATCGAAAATCCAAATAGAAGCAGTGCGCAAATAAGTTCCTTTTCCCAATTGCCAAAACAAAAAAGGTTGAATTGCCATAGTATTTGTATTGGGCTTATCGGTATCTCCGGAAAATGATGCTTGCCACGTTACTAAACCACCAAACTGAAATGAAGAAGATTTAGCAATATATACAACAAATGCCAGACCTGCCTGCCATTTAGAATCACCTAATCCAGATTCGGAAGCAGTGGGAGCAACTAGTAAAGGCCCAACCCCAATTGTTTTATCTGCTTTTGAAATAAAATTGTAAGAAACAAAAATATTGGCATCTCCAAGACCGGAATTTGAAGTTGGAATTCCCATTGAATCACTGCCAAATGATTTTGTTGTTAAAGGTACAGAGGCTCTCATTAGTAGTCTACCTTTGGCAAAAGGTTGTGCATATCTTACCCAAAAGGTATTCTCATAAGATTGTGCAGGCGCCTCTGAAAAACGAGGTTTATAATAATTTTGAAAATTAACAGCAATTATGTCGGCCAAAGGATTGTTAGCTTCTTTTAAAGCATCATCGGATATTTTTTGGGCCATCATCACAAAAGAAGTGAAAAAAAATATGATTATAACAAAACTAACTTTTTTCATCAACTGAGAATTTGGAGCATTCACCATTCTTCATGTAAATGCAATTGTAAAAAAAATGATTACAAAATTACAATTAAGAATGTTTCTAAACAAAAATATATTGGGACAAAATGCGGACAAAAAAATACTCTAACCCTAAAACTTTGAGATGCATTTTTCTAATGAATCTTTTATATCTAAATCCATTTTTTTCCGTATCCGATATCTGGCTTTCCTGATGCCCTCTTTAGATATATTCAATAAAGCAGCAATTTGATTGCTGGACAAGTTTAAGCGTAAATAAGCACAAAACTTTAATTCGGAATTTGTGAGGTTGGGATATTTCTCTAAAAGGTTATTAAAAAATGAGGGATGAATTTCCTTAAAGCGTAATTTAAATATTTCCCACTGTTTGTCTTTGGAAATGTTTTGTGATAAGATGTTGTCAATTTCTTTCAGGTTATCACAAACATCAGTTTCAGAGTACTTTGTTAATAGTTTGTTTATCTTTTCCCTGGCGTTTTTGATATTCTGTGAGGTATGCGTTTCTGATATTACATGAGTCAATAGTTCCCTTTTTTTCTCATTCAGCAGATCATCAATTTCCTTCTTTTTTAATTGTTCTTTCAATTGTTGCTTTTCAGACTGTACTAGTTTTTTTTTGAGTTTATGTTGTTTTGACATATTAATTCCCACACCCATGAAGTATGCTTCTCCATCAATATGTAATGCGTAACCCTGGAGGTAATAAGGAATTCGTTTACCTACTTTGGTAATGAGGGTGGTGTGAATGTCGTTCCATCCTTTTATAAAAATATGTTCAATTGTTTTCTTAATTCGGGTAAACTCTTTTTCTGTGTAAAATATGGAGCCGCTAATATTCAGAAGTTCCTGATCGGAATACCCTAGTTCTGTAACATGTTTCTTGTTCCAACGCTTTAGAAATACTCCCTCTTTGGTGACATGATAGAAGTAAAAAATACCTGGTAGGCTATCGATTATCTTTTTATTGAAATTGGGGCTATCAAAAAGAATGTCTTTATAGTGTTTATTTTTAGAAATCGTCATTTTATTTATGGGATGTTTTATAGCCTTGCTTATAACTAAATTGATATGATTTCATCAAGGATAAATTTACTAATTTTTCAGGCTTGGAGTTCAAAGAAAGGGGATAACCTGCATTTATTTTAATATTCATCTATTCCTTAGGATTAAAAGTATTATACTTTTCAATCTCCAAAATTGTGTCAGCGGTGTACCCAACAGGTTTTATTCTCCAGGCTTCAATAAGCCTAGCCCAATAGTTGACCTTGGCCGCCAGGGTTGCAACTGCTACGATTTCCTCTTGGGAGAACAAGTGGCGAACATCTTCTAACAGTTGTCCGTCAAAATTCACCGGAGTTTCAGACAAAGCACAAGCATACCTTAATGCTGTCAATTCTCTTTCTGAAAAAGTGCTAATTTTGTTCAAATCCTTTTTGCCTTGCAATCCTTGAATTTCTTCTACACTTATATTATGATCTTTATACTTCCAGGAATTTACATCAATGGCAAAAGGACAGGAAACATAATACGAAACTTGCATACGAATCAAATAAATCATACGAGGATCTAGAATTTTTGCAGCTCCTTTCTCAACGTACATTTCCAAAAATCCAGAAGCTACTCCTAAATCGGTTGACCAAGTAAGTATCCTGCCTGGTAAAAGCTCTTTCTCAAATTGTTTTTCAGCTTGTTTAAGTAGAATTTGAGAAAAATAGGGGATTTTTTTTGGGGGATTGATCAAACTCTTCATGGATTTATCTACTTCGGCTGTCCATGATTTTCCGCCTCCAGGTAAAGGTTCAAGCTCCTCTGCAGATTGAAAGTGCTTTTTAGTAGTTAAGTTGTCAAATAAAAACAACTTTAAAATAATAAAAATCAATAAAATAATAAAAGCAACTAGAATAAATTTTTTCATAATCAAAATCATTTTTTTCTTCATTAAGGTAATGTGATATTTCAGATAACAGTTTTAATATGGTACGTGCTGCATTTTTAAACAATTATTTTTCAATTTACAACTCACTTATATTTAAAATGCTATTTCACAATTTTATAATTACTTGCGGCAAGCGCTATATTTATTGTGTGCCCAGCATGGGTATTTACTTACGAAAGGTAAGTAATTAATCTAGAGGATGCAAGCCTGTCTTTGTTGGCATACAGATCTCTTAAGCGCAAGTGTAAGTTTAGTTTTTTATTCTAATACTCGGTTTTTTAAATCCATTCTACCGTGTAATATTCTTATTCATAAAGGTTATTAACATATAATACAGAATATCAGTTAATTAAATTCACTTTTTGAAAAATTGTCATGTACTAAGAAAAATTAAATAATAATTTCTAAATTTGACAAACCATTTTCTGGAACCGTAGGCCTAAAGCCTCAACTTCCAGTAAAAAAAACTTTCAAGGAACTGTAAATGAGCAAATCAACAGTAAATATGCACTCACTATTACATTTGATCAAGCATTATCTACCCATCTTGCAATGGCTTCCACACTATAAAATTTCCTGGTTACGTGCTGATATTATCTCTGGTTTAACAGTATGGGCGGTCATCGTACCAGAGTCAATGGCATATGCCGGCATTGCCGGAGTACCGCCATTGATCGGTCTCTATACTGTACCTATTCCACTAATTGCTTATGCGATATTTGGTACTTCACGCACCATGATCATCGGTCCAGATTCGGCAACTGCCCTAATCTCAGCAGGTACTGTAGGTGCTGTTGTTGCCTCACATAGTGGCGCAACAGATGTTGCTGAATTTATTGCGATTACCTCAGCGCTGGCATTGATCGTCGGTGTCATTTTCCTTATACTGGGTCTGCTACGTATGGGTTGGATCGCAAACTTCATTCCTGAACCGGTTATGAAAGGCTTCATACAGGGCCTGGTATTAGTTACGATCATTGGTCAGGTACCCAAGTTATTTGGAATTGAGGGCGTGCATGGAAATTTCTTTGAGCAGCTATGGGCTATTGTCCCGGAGATGAAAGATCTCGAACCTATTACAACTGCTATCGGCTTAGGAAGTCTTACACTGCTGCTACTGATCAAACGCTTCATTCCCAAACTTCCTGCTGCGTTAACAACAGTAATACTCTCTATTATAGTGGTATCAATGTTCGATCTGGGTGCCAACGGTGTTGATATCGTAGGCAGTGTCAAAGCTGGTTTGCCAACATTGGCAATGCCACAGTTTACGCTAGAGCAACTAAAATTATTAATTCCCGGTGCATTAGCCATCGTACTACTCGGCTATAGCGAATCCCT